>NZ_JBEPYQ010000070.1:0-36053 GCF_041641335.1 Cohnella sp.
CCTTCGAACCCTTCAACGTAGCTGACGTGAACCGCCACGTGAGGCTTCGGAAACTCGGATTCGAACTTGTCTCTGACGATCGCGGACACGGTTGGGGTCGTAATGTCGACCTTCTTGCCGAGCAGCGTCGACAGCGCCGTTGCCGCGCTTCCGAACGTGATGTTGCCGATCTCCCCAAGGGCGTCCTGTTCGAGCGGAGTCAGGTAATCGTCGATCGACTGCGAGGCTTCCGCAGCCGCGGGAGCGTCTTCCCCGCCGGAAGACTGGTTCAGCAGGGCGTCGATCTCCTCCTGGGATAAGTAATCTTTACTCGTCATTGATTTCATCTACTCCTTCGCTGACGATCTCTTGGATTTGAATCGCCATTTTGTCTCGCAGCGTGCCCGGACTGGCGATAAACTTCACGTTGTCCCCGACCTTGACTTCAAGACCGTCCGTCGTTTGACGGGTCAGCGTAATGACGTCTCCGACCGCCAAATTGAGAAACTCCTGGACGGAAATGTGCGAAGATCCCAGCTCGGCGATAATCGGCAGCTTCGCTTTGTGAACCCGTTGCTCGAGAATCTGCTGCTCCTCGGGGGCGCGCGTCTTCTTCTGCGACACGAACCAGTGGTGAACGGACAGTCTCGGCATGATCGGTTCGATGACGACGTGGGGAATACACAGGTTGATCATCCCCGTCGTCTCGCCGATTTTCGTGCTGAGCGAGATCAGAGCGATCGTCTCGTTGGGGGATACGATCTGCATAAACTGCGGATTCGTCTCCAATCCTTCAAGACGCGGCTGCATATCGATCATCGTCTTCCAAGCTTCCTGCAAGCTGTCGAGGGCGCGGTTGAATATTTTCTCCATGATGATCGTTTCGATTTCCGTCAGGGCGCCGATCTTGCTCGGAGCGCTTCCGCCTCCGCCGAGCAGTCTGTCCAGCATCGCGAAAGCGACGTTGGGATGTACTTCCAGAACCATTCGTCCTTCCAGCGGCTCCGCCTCGAAGATGTTCAGAATCGTCATCTTGGGGATGGAGCGGATAAATTCGTCGTAAGGCAGCTGCTCGACTTGAACGACGCTGATTTGGACGAACGTTCGAAGCTGGGCGGAGAAATAAGTCGTTAAATATCTTGCGAAGTTCTCGTGGATCCGGGTCAAGCTGCGAATGTGGTCCTTGGAAAAGCGGGTCGCGCGTTTGAAATCGTAGGCGCGAACCTTTTTCTGCGTATCCTCTTTCTTGAGCTCCTCCGCATCCATCTCGCCCGACGACAGCGCCGCGAGCAACGCGTCTATCTCATTCTGCGACAGTACATCTACCAAATCTCTCACCCCTTTCTCGAGCCTCGGCGGAACGATCTCTCGAACCGCTGGCCTAACTGATGTTCCGGACTACTTCTATATTAGATAGGAGTCATAACAAATCCTTTAATTCCGACTTTAAGCAGCTTGCCTTCGGTAATGACGGCGTTGATCGAGTTGATCAAGCCCGCGGCCAGCTGGTCCTTGCCTTTCGTTCCGCTCATTTCATCCGGGGTCATGACCCACAGCGCGCGGTTGACGATCGGCTTGATTTCGTTCTCCTTAATCTTGTCGAACTCATCTTTCGCTTTTTCGCTGTCGAACTGGAACGAGAAGCTGATTTTGACCACGTAGTCCGTGTCCGCAAGATTGGTGCTGATATCAATTAATTCGGATGTGACTTTAACCATTTCATCCGCAGATATTGGCTCCAGCTGCACGTTCTCTGCCACTTCCTTGGCGGCTTGTTCGGGATCCTTCTTCTTGTCCCCGAACAGATTGTTCCAGAAGTAGAACGTGACAACGACAATCAACGTAATCGCCAATAATAGCGAAACGAGCCATGGCAACAATTTTCTCATGACGTAGCTCCCTCCGATTGCGGGTCCGCGGGGCCTGTGACCGCCGCCAACACGCCGATACTGCGTAAGTAATGCCGGATCGCCCGGATTACATCCGAAGAATTTTCGACCACAATGAACTTTCTTCCTGTCGTAAGCGTAATGATCGTGTCCGGCGTCTCTTCCACCGTCTCGATCAGCAAAGCGTTGAGATGTAGCTTCGTGCCGTTCAGGCGCGTAACTTGAATCATAACTGGGCCTCCCCCAGACTGCCGGAAGAAGGGCCTCAACCCTTCCCCGACAGGAGATCAATTACCGTTTCAGGTTCACGACTTCTTGCAGAATTTCGTCGGATGTCGTAATGATTCTCGAGTTCGATTGGAAACCGCGCTGGGCGACGATCATTTCCGTGAACTCGTTCGTCAAGTCGACGTTGGACATTTCAAGCTGGCCGGAGATGATCGAGCCAGAGCCGGTTTCTGCATCTGCAGCTTGTCCGATCACCAGTTCTCCCTCCGGGTTCGCGTTCGGCGTCATCCGGTACAGGTTGCCGCCGACCTTCTCCAAGCCGCCCGGGTTGGCGACTACCGCGACTCCGATGAAAACTCCCGTCGGCTCGGCCAAGCCGTCCGCTCCGATGGAGATGATCTCACCGGTCTGGGAGATGGAGAATGCCGTCACCTCCGCGTCGAGTTGGATGATTCCCCCACCCGAATCCAATACGAACATGCCGTCAGCGTTAACGAGCTGTCTGTTCGCATCGAGATCGAAGTTGCCGGCGCGGGTCAAATACCGCGTCTCTCCGTCCCCGTTCGGGCCGATGACGAAAAATCCGTCGCCGTCGAGGCGCAGGTCGGTCGGCTTGCTCGTCGTCATCGCACTGCCCGGCGTATGCAGCGTGTCGATCGCGGCTACGGTAACGCCGAGGCCGATTTGCTTGGCATTGACGCCGCCTTGCTCGCCTTCGACCGAAGCGGTCACGCCCGACATCGATTGGCTCAGAATGTCCTTGAACATCACGCGGCCCGCTTTGAAACCGACCGTGTTGACGTTGGCGATGTTGTTGCCGATAACGTCGAGCTTCGTTTGGAACCCTCTCATTCCGGATACGCCGGAATACATAGAACGCAACATGTAATGCCTACCTCCATTAAGGTGGGATTAAGCCGCTTCAATCGGTCGGCGGCTGCGGGCTTCCTTTGCAGGACCGGCCCTGTTGTTCGTTAGCTGACGACGACGGCGCTGTCGATTTGGGTGAAAATATGCTCTCTCATCGAATGGCCGTCCATCGCGGTTACGACGGTTCGGTTCGGCACGCTGACGATCATAGCGATGTCCTGGAACAGCACCAAGGAATCTTTGGCTCCTTTGGCCGCCGCCTGATCGACCGCGCTGGCGATTCGTTCAAGCTGATCCGGCTGCAATCGAATGCCTCTCTGCTGCAGACGCTGCTCCGCGTGATGGCTGAACTTCAACTGTTGCTGGCTGAGCAACTCCTTGAAGGATACTCCTTCGGAGTCGGCCTGCCTGTTCCGATCCGGCGGCCTATGGCCTTGAATCGGCCCCGTACGCCCCGTCGTCAGATGTCCGACGAGCATCGGGTTATTCATCTCCCGTCACCTCCGGCTGGCTCTCGCCGTTTCCGCCTTCTTCCGCGGAAGGTTCAGAGATTGAGATGATCTTGTCGATCGGAACCGCTAGATCGCCGATCTGAGCATACTGCACGCCGCCCGTCCAGATGATCGAGTCGACCGTGCCTCTCTGCACGACGCTTTGCCCGCCCTCTTCGACGTTGTCCGCGTACCACTCGATCTGTTTGCCGATGAGTCCGGTAGCCATTCCGGCCGACTGCTTCAGCGCCGTAATCTCCTTGGTCATGTTCATCATCTGCTCCAAGGACGAGAATTGCGCCATCTGAGCGATGAATTCCTTATCCTGCATCGGCTGCATCGGATCCTGGTAGCGAAGCTGCGTTACAAGAATTTGCAGGAACTCGTCTTTGCCAAGCTGCTTGACCGGTTCCCTGGCCGCGGCCTGTACGTTCTGGGAGGAATAGTACGGCCATATGTTTTTCGTGCCGACACTGTCAGCCACTTCACTCACCTCCTCTTGCTTCGAAGTTACGCGGTCACGTTAATCGAGCTTCCGTAACCGATCTCCTTCAGCGAAGAGTTGCGCTCCAGTTCGGCCGCGAATACGGAATCTTCGTTGGCGTCGTCCCCGTTCCGTCCGTCGGAGCTTCCCTCTCTGCCGGAGTTCGAATTCCGGTGCTCCTTCTGCTCGAACGTCGTTCCGCCGGAAGCCGAAGATTGCTGGACGACCTCAAGCCGCTCTACCTGCAATCCTTGTCCGTTTAGCGATGCTCTAAGCTGAGCCATTTGATTTTCCAGCAGTTCTTTGGCGGCTGGATTGTCCGCGATAAACTGCGCGGTCAGCACGCCGTTGTTCATTACGATGCGAATGTCCACTTGTCCGAGATGCTGCGGAGTCAGCGTCAGCTTCGCTTCGGAGATGCCGTTTCCTTGCGTCAGTTGGAACTGCTTGACCAAGTATTTGCCCATCTGATCGGCGAATTGCTGAACCGGAACCGGAGTCGGCACCGGCGCTGCAGGCTTGGCCGCCGCGGTTTCCCCGTTAGCTAACCGATCGTTCTGCAGCAGCGTCCATACCGGCCTGGATTCCGAAGAAGTCGTCTGTTCCGCCGTATCGAGCGCTGCCGAAGCCGTCTGGGCGTTCGTCTCGGACGTTTCCGCATCGGCGGCCACTTGAAAGCGCCATACCGGATCGCGAAGCGCCTGTGCAGGTCGACGAACTTCCTGGGACGAAGCTGCCTGGGCGGAAGCATCCTTGGCGACAGCGCCTTCGGTCGGAAGGTTGTCCGCTTTGCCGGTCGCTTTGGCTTGTTCGGCCTCGCCCGTCTTCGCCGCAGCGGAAGCCGCGGTAATCGACGTCAACGTATCCAGCGCAGCTTTGATTTGTCCGGCAAACGCCGGGGCTTGCTCTTGCGAGTCCTTCCCGGATGCGACGGCTTCGGTCAATTGCTTCACGACTTCGCGCAGAGATTGCACGAGAGGCTTGGACAGCTGCGTGTTCAACGCGACGTCCACCGTCTGCCCCGCATCGCTCGTCTCCGCAAGCGCCGTATCCGTCGTCGGCTGAGCCGCGCGAAGCTGGTCGAGCATGCTTTGCAGCATGGACAGCATAGCTGCGAGTTGCTCCTGCGCTTCCGCCGTAAGCTCTCCGCCCGCTTGATCCAACTGCTCCAGCTGCTCCGCAAGGTTCGCCAGCAGCGCCAGCAGGTCCTGCGTTTCGCTTTCGCCGCCCGAAGCTCCGACCGTTCCAATCAGACCGGTTAAACCTACGGGAAGGGACAGGCTGCCGCCGCCTTCGCCCGAAGCCGCCGAAGCGTTGCCGCCTCCGTCGATCGCCTGCACGAGAGCGCCCGCAAAGCCGTTTCCGCCTTCCGGCGAGCCCTGAGCGCCGCCCGTAACCGAAGCCAACGCTTTGCCGGCCGCGGAAGGTGCGGATGAAATCATCATGTTCATCTTGTTTTCACCTCCTTTCGCGAAAGTCGATCCGTTACGGATTAGCCGGCATCAGCTTGCTGATCAAATTCGCCGCGGTTTTCTTGTCCAACGTGGACAGTTCGTTCAGCACCTTGGCGCGTGCGTCGTTGTCCAAAGCGTCCAAGATTCGCAAAGCTTTGCTCTGCGTGGTCGTTGCCATCTGCAGCAGCAGTTCGGCCGCTTTCTTCGGCTCCATGCCGGAGAACGTGCGGTTCAATTCCGCCGTGTCCAGAGCGGAGGACGTATCGGCCGGGCTGTTCTCAAGCTCCTTGATCCGCGATTGCAGCGCGGCGATCTCGCGATCGTCGACCGTCTCCGCGTCTTTCAGCTTCATCGTCACGTCGGCCGCCTTCTTCGGAGTCATCCGCTCCAGCACGCGGCCTCGTTCGGTTTCGGTCATCGCGCCGAGCACGAGAGCCGACTCCTCCAGCGTCATGCTTTCGAGAATCGGAGCTGCCTTGCTGGGCGTCATCTTGCCGTACATGTTCGCGAGTCCCTTGATGCGAGACTGATAAGCTTCGCCCGTAATCGTACGCTCCTCGTCCGCCTTCGTCAGCTCGTCCAGCTTCAACTGCAGCTCGTCCAGCTTCTTCTTCTGCTCTTCGCCGAGCGCCGTCGCTTGACGCAGAGCGGTTTCCCGATCCGCGAGAAGCGCGTTCAACTCGTCTATTTTCGCTTTGGCGTTGTTCACCGACAGCGTCTCGTCCGTCTGCGCTCCCGGCGCTGGCGGAGTGTCCGGGTTCGGCAGAATCGACCGAACGACCGGAATTTTGTTGCCGATCTCCAGCGCCGCGTTGCGCCAGTCCGCGTTGAACATCAACAGCAGCACGCCGAGCAGCACCGCAGTAAACAAAATCGGGGTAATAAAAAAGAGAAATCGCTCGAACCCGCTGTAACTGCTTTTTTCCACATCCGCGCTCGCCACGAATTTCCCTCCCTTCTCCTGCGATCGACCAGCGGGTGCCCGTTACCTCCGCGAGGAGGAGGCCGCTCTTACGATCGCGATTTCGTCCAGTTCGTTTTGTTCCTTGGCCAACCGGTCGCGCCTGAACCGTTCCAACGCGCGGTCGCGCGCGTTCAGCCACACTTTTTCGTCCACCATCTTGTCCGTCAAAAGCCCTTGGCGCTTGCGCACCTGATCTTCCGCGGATCGGACGCCTTCATGCTGCCTGCGGATTCTTTCGTCGACCACCTGGATGTATCGCTCGGTCTCCATCAGTTCGGTCAGAGGCGTCGGCCGTTTGGCGGTCGACAGGATGCCCTCCTCGAGGCCGCGGCGTTCTTCGTACAGCTTCCTCAAACGCTCTTCCTCGGTTCTAAGCTGGCCGAGCGAAGCGGCGTATTCCCATTCGGCCATCGATTTCTCGCTGCCCTTCAGATCCACGATCTTCTGCAAAGGATATCGGAATGCCATAATCGCTTAACCTCATCTCCTGTAAAAATCGATAATGAGCCGCTCCTGCGCTTCCTGCAGCGTCACTTTCTCGTTCGTTCTCTGCTGCGTGTACGTCCGAATCAGATCGTAGTATTGAATCGCTTTGTCGATCTCGGCGTTCGAACCTCGCTGGTAAGCTCCGATATTAATGAGGTCCTCGGAGTCCCGATAGACGGCCAGCAGTTTCTTCAGCTGTTCCGCCGCCCCCTGCTGCTCCTCTGTGACGATGTCCTTCATGACCCGGCTGACGCTCGACAGCACGTCTATCGCCGGGAAATGCCCTTTGTTCGCCAAGTTCCGGTGCAGGACGATATGTCCGTCCAGGATGCCGCGCACGGCGTCGGCGATCGGCTCGTTCATGTCGTCGCCGTCCACGAGAACGGTATAGAAAGCGGTGATCGAGCCCGTCGGCCCCGTCCCCGCGCGTTCCAACAGCTTGGGCAGCGCGGCGAACACGGAAGGCGTGTAGCCTCTCGTCGCCGGCGGCTCTCCGATCGCCAGTCCGACTTCCCGCAGCGCCATCGCATACCGGGTGACCGAATCCATCATCAGCATGACGTTCATCCCGCGGTCGCGAAAATATTCGGCGATGGTCGTGGCGATCAGCGCGCCTTTCATCCGGATCAGCGCCGGCTGGTCCGAAGTCGCCACGATGACGACCGATCGGGCCAGTCCTTCCGGGCCGAGATCCTTCTCGACGAACTCCAGCACCTCGCGTCCGCGTTCCCCGATCAAGGCGATCACGTTGACGTCCGCGGAAGTGTTTCTCGCGATCATCCCGAGCAGCGTGCTCTTCCCGACGCCCGATCCGGCGAAGATGCCGATCCGCTGGCCTTGGCCGACGGTCAGCAACCCGTCGATCGCTCGGACGCCGACGCCCAGAGGCGTCGTCACCCTCGGACGGCTGAGCGGATTACCTGGCGCGTTGTTCGTCGAATAGTGCGGCATACGCACGGACAAGCGCGTTCCGTCAAGCGGCCTGCCGAGTCCGTCAAGCACTTTGCCAAGCAGCTCGGAGCCGACCTGCACCGTCAGCGGGTTGCCCGTCGCGACAACGTCGCAGCCCGGGCCGACCGAATGCAGCTCGCCGAGCGGCATTAGCAGCACCCGATTATCGCGAAAGCCGACAACTTCGGCGAGCACCGGCTTGCCGCCCTTCATCGGGTGAATCGAGCAGACGTCTCCGATGCTGGCGTCCGGCCCTTCCGATTCGACGGTCAGCCCGATAATCTGAATGACCTTGCCGTTCACCCGCACCGGATCGATCTCCCGCAATGTATCCGTATAACGTCCGATATCAAGGAGCGCCATCCGATTCGCTCCCCTCGCCGCGGTGGGCCGCTACTTTGAGCAACTGCTCTCGAATCGCTTCAAGCTGCGTGTCGACTCTCGCGTCGATGCTGCCGAAAGCCGATCTCACGATGCATCCGCCCTCTTTAATGGAAGCGTCCGGAACGACCTGCAATTCCGCCTGCGCGTCCAGCGCCAGCGCCAATTCGTCCTTCGCCGCCTGGACGAAGGCGAATTGGGACGGCGAGACGCACAGCACGATAACCCCTTGTTCCTTCCTTCTTGCCAGAACTTTCTCGAACAGCTTCATCGACATCTCCGGAGCTTTGGCCAGCTTGCGGTGAACGATCTTCTCCGCGATCGAGCAGCTCAGCTCCACGAGGAAGGATTCGCCTTCGGTAATGATCGATTCTTTGGCCTCATAGGCCTGGGTCACGATCGCCTCCGCTTCCCGAAGCCGTTCCTCGTATTGCGCCTTGAGCTGCTCTTCCGCTTCCAACGCCCCGCTGCGATAACCTTCCTCGTAACCTTGTCGGCCGGCCTCCTCGCGAATGCGACCGTCCTCCTCGCGGCGGGATTGCCACCACGCTTCGGCTTCCCGTTCCGCCGCCGCCCTCAGTTCCTCCGCTTCGGCCTTCGCCTGCCGCACGATTTGTTCCGCGGTAAGCTCCGCGTCGGCGATGATGCGTTCCTTTAACGTTTGTGTTTCGACATCGGGCGTTTGATTTCCTTCGCCGTCCGTGCCGGAACCCGAAATATTTTGCGGAACGGGAGCGATTCTTTGGATCAATTCCAATCTCTTCAGATCGTCCAACGACACGACATACGAAGATTTGATGAGATTAGACAATGATATCGTCTCCTCCGCCGCGAGCGATAATGATTTCTCCGGCCTCTTCCAGTCTGCGGATCGTCGCTACGATGCGGGTCTGCGCCTCCTCTACGTCGCGCAGCCGCACCGGCCCCATGTATTCCATCTCTTCCTTGAACGTCTCCGCCATCCGCTTCGACATGTTCCGGAAGATCGATTCCCGCACTTCCTCGCTCGCGACCTTGAGCGCGAGCTGCAAATCCGCGTTCTCGATGTCGCGAATGATGCGCTGGATAGAACGGTTGTCGAGATTGACGATGTCCTCGAACACGAACATCCGCTTCTTGATCTCCTCCGCCAGCTCCGGATCCTGGATTTCCAGGGAATCCAGGATCGTGCGTTCCGTTCCGCGGTCTACGCCGTTGAGGATCTGCACGATCGCTTCGATGCCGCCGGCGTTCGTATAATCCTGCGTAACCGTGGAGCTGAGCTTCTGTTCCAGCACCCGCTCCACCTGAGCGATGACGTCCGGAGACGTGCTGTCCATGAGCGCGATTCTCCTCGCCACTTCCGCCTGCTTCTCCTGCGGCAAGGACGAGAGCACCGCGGAAGATTGATCCGGCTGCAGGTACGAAAGCACGAGCGCGATCGTCTGCGAATTTTCGTTCTGAATGAAATTCAAAATTTGCGAAGGTTCGGCCTTCCGCGCGAAATCGAACGGACGAACTTGCAGCGTCGCGGTCAGGCGGTTCAGAATGTCCATCGCCTTCTGCGAGCCAAGCGCCTTCTCCAAGATTTCTTTCGCGTACGTAATGCCGCCCTGCGTTATGTACTCCTGAGCGACGCAGATCTGGTGGAACTCGCTGAGAATGAGATCCTTCTCGCTGGCGTCCACCTTGCGCACGTTGGCGATCTCGAGCGTCAGCTGCTCGATCTCGTCGTGGCGCCAGTGCTTAAACACTTGCGCGGATACTTCCGGTCCGAGGGTGATGAGCAGAATGGCTGCTTTCTGCCTCCCGGACAACTGAAACCCTTTCGCCATCGCTGCCACCTCTATTCATCCACCAGCCAAGTCCGGAGAAGATTAACGAATTCATCCGGCTTGCGCTTGGCCAAGCTTTCCAGTTGTTTGCGCACCTGGCTTTCGTTCGAGACGTTGTCGATATCGATCGTCGGCATCTCAGCACGCGGAGCTTCCGCGATTTCGGCCGCTTCCTGCGCGGCTTTGCGTCGACGATAGATATAGTAGCCTCCTCCTCCGAGCAGCGCCAGCGCGAGCAGACCCGCTCCGGCCATCCAGAACGCCGAGTTCGACGCGCCTCCAGAAGCCGCCGTCGTGCCTTCGAAAGATTGCGAGAGCACCGATACCCGTTGCATCAAAGCTTCGTCCGACAGATCCAGACCGGACTCGGCCAGCAGCACTCTCGCGCTTCTCAGGAGAACGCCTTGGATCTCGGCCAGCCTCTCCGGCGTCATATTAGCGGAATTTACCCCTACATTAATGGATAAGTCCTTCACTTTATAGGGTCCGTAGTCGATATTATTAGTAATGCGGTTTACATCATAGTTAACCGAGCTGGAAACCTTCTCGGAAGAGGAGGAACCGGAGCTGCCTGCGGCCGGGTAGTTGGTGACGTCGGTTTCACCCGTGCCGGCAACGCCTCCGGCTTGTCCGTCCTGGCCCTGGAACGTCTCGCTCGATTCTTGTCGGCCGATTTCGATCCCTTTATTGTCATTATCCGGCAACGGCTGCACGAGCTGCTCCACGGACGTCTTCTTGTCGAAGTTCAAGGAGGACACGACGCTGACGACCATGTTGTCCGTGCCAACGATCGGATCCAAGAACTGCCGAATGTTTCTCTTCAGCGTATTTTCGAATTCGCTCTGAATGGCGAACTGCGTCTCGTAGAGCGCTCCGCCCATTCCTGTCCCTCCGCCCAGCTGGGTAGAAGGCGTCAGATCTCCAGTGCTGCTGCTGATCGTGATGTCTTTAATGTCCAGATTCGGCACGGCCGATTTGACAAGGTTGTAATAGCTGTCGATTTCTTCCTGTTTAGGCCGGAAACCCGGCTTGAAGGTAATGACGACGGCCGCGATCGCTTTTTCCTTATCCGATTGATTGAGGAACACCGAATCTTCGGGCAGCGTCACGATCGCCTTGACCTTCGCGACTCCTTGCTTGCTGAGCAGCAATTGCTGGATTTCGCCGTTAAGCGCGTTTCTGAATTTGACGTTGAATTCCTGATCCGTCGTCCCGATGGCCGATGAGGATTTGCTGAGCTCCGGAAATCCGATGGAGCCGTTCTGAACAAGGCCTTGCGACCCGACGTCCACTTTGACTTTTGCCGCGGAGGCGCTCGGAACGTAGATGCTCGTCCCCGCGTCGCTCAATTTGTAGCCGATGCCGCTGCCGTCCAAGTGTTTCATGATCGCGGCGGCGTCGGTGCTGTCCAGGTTCTGGAAAGCAAGTTCGTATTCGGTTTTGGTGAATAAATAGGTCAGTAATATGATGGCAAAAAGCAACAAGGCTGCTGTTGAGGCGAGCACCCATTTTTGCGTCTTGCTGTACTGGTTCCAGAAACCGAGCAGCTTTTCTCGAACCTGTGCCCACTTCTCGTTCACGATTTCACCCCACCTGCGGTTAGAAGACCGGAGAAGGCGGATTGCCTGCGCGCCTTCTTCCCGTAATTAAGATTAGCTAGTACGTTCCGAATAAGAATTAGATCTGCATCCGCATAATTTCCTGATAGGCCTCGATAACCTTGTTGCGGACTTGTCCGGTCAGGGAGAGACTGAGCTCCGCCTGCGTAGCGGCGATGACGACCTGGTTCTCGTCGACTTCCCCGATCAGGAACTGATCGTTCAGCTTATGTACGTTCTGCTCTTGAGCGGCCACGCTGTCAAGAGCGTTCTTCAGATACGAGGCAAAGCTTTCCGTCGCTTCGGCCGGCGTCGCCCGCAGCTGATTCAGACTCGGACCCGATACTAAGTTAACGGGATTTATCATCGTATTCGTAATCAAGCCAGCACCCCTCTAACGTTGGTTGGATTCATCTCGCGAAGCTTGTGCGCCTCCGTCAACGGCGGCCCATTTCAAGCGCCTTCATGAACATCGATTTCCGCGCGTTCAACGCGGTTACGTTCGCCTCGTACGACCGAGAAGCCGCCAGCAAGTCGACTTGCTCCTTCAACATATCGACGTTGGGCATATACACCATTCCGCTTGCATCCGCGTCGGGATGCGTCGGATTGTACACCTGCTTAAACGGCGCGGAATCTTCGCGAATGGACGCCACTTTGACCCCTTGCGCCGACGATGCGTTCAGCTGCTGGCCGAGCAAGTCCTGGAATTTGGGCTGCGCCGCCTCCATGACAACGACTTTGCGGCGATACGGAACGAAGTTTCCGTTCACGTAACCGGCGCGCGTCGTCTCTGCGTTCGCGATGTTCGCCGAAATGACGTCCATTCGCAGCCGCTGAGCCGTTAGCGCGGAAGCGCTGATATCGAAACCTCCGAGCTTCATCCGTTACGCACTCCCCTGAATTCCGATTCTCATCATCTTGGCCTCGTGGGCCACCTGCTGCGACATCAGATTGTATCTCAGCTGGTTTTCCGCAAGAAGGGCCATTTCCTTCTCGATGTCCACGTTGTTCTTGTTGTTGTTAAACGCTGTAGATTCGTCCACAACGACTTTTGGCGTCGGCGACGGGTACGCCCCGTTGATCGGAAAATGCCGGGGGTCGGTCAATCTGCCGGCCGGAGCGCGCGTTCCCTGCGCGCCGATCGCCTGCGTCAGCAGTTCTTCGAAAACGACGTCGGATCTCTTGAAATAAGGCGTATCGTTATTTGCGATATTGTTTGACAGCACGCGATGTCTCATCGTCGCGGCCTGGATGGCATTTTCCAAACGCATAAAAGATGCGCCGCTTAGCAACTCCATCATTGTCGCCCCTCTCCGCTCGTTCATGAGATAATCTTCATTAATCGGTTCCGGCCGCATCAAACCCGGACTTCGCACCTGTTTAATTCCACGCAAATCTCTTAAATTCCTGCTTGATGCGACAAGACTTTTGCCCTTTCTACATAAAAAACAACACAATACGACAAATTAGAATTTTCTAAGATCCATCATCTACGACATCCGTTCGCGTGACAATAAGAAAAAAGCCCTAATCTTCCCGAAGAAGATTGGGCTTTCCCGTCGGACTGACGCGCGCGCTTATCCGTTCTTGCGATGCTCCAATTCTTGCAGCAATTGGGCGTTAAGAATGCGGATGTACGTGCCTTTCATGCCGAGCGAGCGGGTTTCGATGACCCCTGCGCTCTCCAGCTTCCTTAGCGCGTTGACGATGACGGATCTTGTAATTCCGGCTCTGTCGGCGATCTTGGAAGCGACGAGCAATCCTTCTTTCCCTTCCAGCTCTTCAAAGATTTGCTCGACGGCCTCCATCTCGCTGAAGGAGAGAGAATTGACGGCGACCGTGACAATCGCCTTGCTTCTGGCTTCGGCTTCCCGTTCGTCGATCCGTTCTCTCAGAATCTCCATACCTATAATGGTAGAGCCGTATTCCGCCAAAATTAGATCGTCATCCCCAAACGATTCGTTTTCTCTGGATAGGACCAAAGTCCCTAATCTGTCACTTCCGCCAATGATCGGAACGATCGTTACGATTCCGTTGCCGAAAGCCGCCTCTATCGGGGTTAAAATTTCCTCATTTGAAGAAACGTTCGCGGCCGTCTCCGAAATGCGCAGCAGACGATCGTTCGTCTCGGAAGGAAAGCGCATCCCGTCCGCCGCTTCCCTGCGCAGCCACATTTCGGGAAATCCCGCGGAATGCGCATAACCGAGCACTTTCCCCTTTCTGCTCAGCACGAATACATCGCCTTGCATCGTTTCGCGCAGCCCCTCCGCCATCTCGCGGAAGTTGAGAGGCTTGCCCGCCGCTTCCTGCAGCAGCCGGTTAAGCGTCCGGGTTTTCATCAACAGCGTCATGATTGTGCTTCCTCCTAGTGCGACAAGCAAGTACAACGATTCCGCCGTCCGGAGACGGCGGCATGCGTTCGGCTAAGAGCCGCTTATAGAATATATTGACTCAAATCTCGATTGCTTGCAATCGTCGATAATTTCTCGCGGACGTACTCCGGCGTAATGGTCATTTCCTCAAGCTGCAGCTCCGGCGCCTCGAAGCTCAAATCCTCCAGCAGCTTCTCGAGCAGCGTATGCAGCCGACGCGCCCCGATGTTTTCCGTGTTGCGGTTCACCTCTTGGGCCATTCTCGCCAGCTCGGAGATCGCGCCGTCGGTGAACGAGACGTTGATGCCTTCCGTCTGCAGAAGCGCCGTGTACTGCTTCGTCAGCGCGTTCTCCGGTTCAGTCAGAATGCGGATGAAATCTTCGTCCGTCAAGCTGCTCAGCTCTACGCGAATCGGGAAGCGGCCCTGAAGCTCGGGAATGAGGTCCGAAGGCTTGGCGATATGGAAAGCGCCAGCGGCGACGAACAAAACGTAGTCGGTCTTGATCGGCCCGTATTTGGTCACGACCGTCGAGCCCTCGACGATCGGCAGGATGTCTCTCTGCACGCCTTCCCGCGAGACGTCCGGCCCTTGCCCGCGCCCTTGACTGGCGATCTTGTCGATCTCGTCGATAAAAATGATGCCCGACTGCTCCGCCCTGTGCACGGATTCGGAAATGACGTCGTCCATGTCGATCAGCTTGTTGGCTTCCTCCACGGTGAGCACCTTGCGGGCTTCCTTCACCGTCAACCGCCGCTTCTTGCGGCGCTTCGGCAGAAACTGTCCGAGCATTTCCTGCATGTTGCCGAACTGCTCCTGGCCCGGTCCGCCCAACATGTCGAGCATCGTAGGCGAGTTGTCCTCCACCTCAATCTCGACGATCTCGTTCTCCAGAAGGCCGGCCTCCAGCCTCGCCCTCGTATCCCGTCTCTTATCCTGCAGCCCCGGGTCGACCGGATCCGGCTCGTCGCTCGGAGTGGCATTGCCTCCGAACAGCATCTCGAGCGGGTTTTTCTGCGGCTTCGGACGCGCGGGGGACGGAGCGAGCAGGGCGACCAATCTCTCGTTGGCGGCTCTCTCGGCTTTGTCCTTCACCTTCTCGGTCCGCTCTTCCTTCACCATCCGGATCGCCGTCTCCACCAAGTCCCGGACCATCGATTCCACGTCTCTGCCGACATAGCCGACTTCCGTGAACTTCGTCGCCTCGACCTTGACGAACGGAGCATGGACGAGCTTGGCCAGCCGCCGCGCGATTTCCGTCTTCCCGACGCCGGTCGGTCCGATCATCAGAATGTTCTTGGGCACGACTTCGTCGCGTATTTCCTCCGGCAGCCGGCTGCGGCGATACCGATTGCGAAGCGCTACGGCGACCGAACGCTTGGCAGACTTCTGCCCGACGATGTATTTGTCGAGCTCGGCAACGATTTGGCGGGGCGTCAGTGCGTCATTCATGCGATCCTCTCCCTTACGCTTGTCGAATGTAATCATTCTATCTCCTCGACGATTAAGTTATTGTTGGTGAACACGCAAATTTCGGCCGCCGTCTCCAGCGCCGCGCGGGCGATGTCCCGCGCCTCCATGTCCGGCGCATGGCGCTTGAGCGCCCTCGCCGCGGCCAAGGCGAAGCTGCCGCCCGAACCGATCGCCAGAATCCCGTCGTCCGGCTCGATCACTTCGCCGTTGCCGGACAGCAGCAGCATGCCTGTCGAGTCGACGACGATCATCATCGCCTCGAGCCGGCGCAGCACCCGGTCGGAGCGCCAATCTTTGGCGAGCTCGACCGCCGCGCGCTGCAGGTTGCCGTGATGCTCCTCGAGTTTGCCTTCGAATTTCTCGAACAGCGTAATCGCGTCCGCGACCGAACCCGCGAATCCGGCAAGCACCTGGTTGCGGTACAGTCTGCGCACTTTTTTCGCCGTGTTTTTCATCACCATGCTATTGCCGAAGGTAACCTGGCCGTCTCCCGCGATCGCGCCTTTGCCGTTATGGCGGATCGCGCAAATCGTCGTGGCGTGGAATGTCATGTCCATGGGCTGATCCTCCCGATATTAATCGAATTTTTCGAACATTCGCATAGAGTCGCAAAAGCAGCGGCTTAGGTCTTATACGCAGCCGCTGCTTCATTGGTTACAATACGGAGCTCGCCCGAATTTCGGACCGCAGCGCGTCGATCGCTTCCAGAGCGCGCGCGGCGATGGCGTCGTTCTTGTCCTTCTTGCTCCTGACGCGGTAGCCGAGAGGCGGGAACAAGCCGAAATTGGCGTTCATCGGCTGGAAATGCTTGAAGTCCGCCGTCGTAATATAATTCGCCATACTGCCGAGCGTCGTATGCGCGGGAAGCGTCAGCGGCTCTCGGCCTCCGGCCAGCCTCCCGGCGTTCAGCCCCGCGATCAGCCCGGAAGCGGCCGATTCCACGTAGCCTTCGACCCCGGTCATCTGTCCCGCGAAGAACAGCGTCTCCCGCCCCCGGAACTGATAGGTCGGATGCAACAGTTTCGGAGAATTGATAAACGTATTCCGGTGCATGACCCCATAGCGGACGAACTCGGCGTTCTCCAGCCCGGGAATAAGCGAAAACACCCGCTTCTGCTCGCCCCATTTCAGATGCGTCTGGAACCCGACGATGTTGTATAGCGTTCCGGCCGCATTGTCCTGACGCAATTGAATGACCGCGTGCGACTTCTTCTCCGTGCGGGGATCGACCAGTCCGACCGGCTTCATCGGCCCGAACAGCACCGTCATCTTGCCCCTCTTGGCCATCGCCTCGATCGGCATGCAGCCTTCGAAGTACATGTCCTTCTCGAAGTCCTTCACTTCGGCCGTCTCCGCATGGATCAGCGCGTCGTAGAAGACGTCGAACTCGGCTTCCGTCATCGGGCAGTTCAAATAGGCCGCTTCTCCCTTGTCGTAGCGGGAAGCGAGAAACACTTTGTCGAAATCGATGGAATCCTTCTCCACGATCGGCGCTGCCGCATCGAAGAAGTAGAAGTATTCTTCGCCCAGCAGCCGTTTGATGCCGTCGGACAGCTCCGGCGAAGTAAGTGGGCCGGTCGCGACGACGACGATTCCGTCTTGCGGAATCGCGGTAGCTTCCTCGTTCACCACCGTAATGAGCGGATGCTCCTTCAGCCGCTTCGTCACCTCCGCGGAGAACCCTTCGCGGTCCACCGCCAGCGCCCCGCCCGCCGGAACGGCGTGCAAGTCGGCGCAAGCGAGAATGAGCGAATCCAGCCGGCGCATCTCTTCTTTCAATACGCCCACGGCGTTCGTCAAGCCGTTCGCGCGCAGGCTGTTGCTGCAGACAAGTTCGGCAAAGCTTGCCGTATGATGGGCCGGCGTCTGCCTGACCGGCCTCATCTCGTATAACGTGACGGGGACGCCCTGCGCGGCGATCTGCCAGGCGGCCTCGCTGCCCGCCAGTCCCGCGCCGATAACCGTCACCGATTGTTTTTCGCTCAATGTTATTCCTCCAACTCCACTGATTGAGCCAGCCCGGACTTATTCCGCCGCTTCCTCCGCCTCTTCGGCGGCCTCCGAATGTCCGCATGCCGTACAGTTCAACTGCGTCTCGCCCTTGACCCGCTTCTCGACCATCAGTCCGCCGCAGCTCGGGCAAGGCTTCGCGACCGGCTTATCCCAGGAGACGTAGTCGCAGCCCGGATACAGGTTGCAGCCGTAGAACACGCGCCCCTTCTTGCTCCTCCGCTCGACGATCTGGCCTTCTTTGCATTTCGGGCAGGTTACGCCGGTATCCTTGATGATCGGCTTCGTATTCCGGCAGTTCGGGAAGCCCGAGCACGCCAGAAACTTGCCGAAGCGTCCCATCTTGTACACCATCGGGCTGCCGCACTTGTCGCAAATCTCGTCGGACGGCTCGTCTTTGATCTCGATTTCCTTCATTTCTTCTTCCGCGACCGTGAGCCGCTCTTCGAACGACTTGTAGAACTCCCCGATTACGTTGACCCAGTCCTGCGTGCCTTCCTCGACGTGGTCGAGATCGCCCTCCATATTGGCGGTGAATTCGACGTCGAGAATTTCCGGAAAAAACTCCTCCATCAACTGAATGACGAGCTCCCCGAGCTCGGTCGGGATAAACTTCTTCTCTTCCAGAGCCACGTAGTTGCGCTTCTGAATCGTCTCCAGCGTCGGAGCGTACGTACTCGGGCGGCCGATGCCGAGCTCCTCCAGCGCCCTGACCAGACGCGCCTCCGTAAACCGCGGCGGCGGCTGGGTGAAATGCTGCTTCGGCTCGATGTCCTTGGACTCCGCCTTGTCTCCCTTCGCCAGCGGAGGCAGAAGCCGATCCTCGTCCGTCGTGCCGTCATCGTTGCCTTCAACGTACACTTTCATGAAACCGGGAAACTTCAGCTTCGAGCCGTTGGCCCGGAAGACGACCGGTCCGTTCTCCAGATCGACGGTCATCGTGTCCAGTACGGCCGAAGCCATCTGGCTGGCGACGAAGCGCTCCCAGATCAGCTTATACAGCCGGAACTGATCCTTGGAGGTAAACGCCTTGACCGATTCCGGGTCCCGCAGCACCGACGTCGGGCGAATCGCTTCGTGCGCGTCCTGCGCGGAGGCGTTCTTCTTCGTATACACGCGAGGCGTTTCAGGCAAATACGGGTTGCCGTACTTGCCTCCGATATACTCCTTGGCTTCTTCCTGCGCGACGGGAGAGATACGGGTGGAATCGGTACGCATGTACGTGATGAGACCGACCGTTCCCTCTTTGCCCAGATCGACGCCCTCGTAGAGCTGCTGGGCGATCTGCATCGTCTTGGAGGCGCGGAAGTTCAGCTTGCGCGCGGCCTCCTGCTGCAGCGAGCTCGTGATGAACGGAGGAGACGGGTTGCGCTGCCGCTCCTTCTCCTTCACTTCTCCGACGGTGAACTGCGAGCCGGACAGCAGCGCCAGCACTTCCTTGACCTCGGCTTCGCTGTTCAGCTCCCTTTTCTCTCCGTTAACGGAATGGAACTTCGCCTCGAACGTCGATTTGCCATGGGCCAGATGGGCGGTAATGCTCCAATACTCTTCTGGAACGAACGCGCTGATCTCGTTCTCTCGGTCGTAGATCAGCTTCACAGCGACGGATTGCACGCGGCCCGCGCTGAGCCCCTTCTTGACCTTCTTCCACAGCAGCGGACTGATCTTGTAGCCGACGAGCCGATCGAGCACCCTTCTCGCCTGCTGGGCGTTCACCAAATCCATATCGATCGGTCTGGGCGACTTGAACGCGTCCTTGACCGCTTGCTTCGTAATCTCGTTAAATACGACGCGGCAATCTTCCTTCTCGTCCAGCTCCAAATAGTGGGCCAGATGCCACGCGATCGCTTCGCCCTCTCTGTCGGGGTCGGCCGCGAGATAAACCTTTTTCACTTTTTTTCTGGCATCGCGCAATTCCTTCAGTACGTTGCCTTTGCCGCGGATCGTAATGTACTTCGGCTGAAAGCCGTTCTCCACCTCGACTCCGATCTGGCTCTTCGGCAAATCGCGAATGTGCCCCATGGACGCTTTGACGATAAATTTACTTCCCAAATATTTGCCGATCGTCTTCGCCTTTGCCGGCGATTCGACGATCACGAGCGAGTCCGCCACGTCCATTCCTCCTCTCCTACGGTCGACAAGTCCTCGTGCCTATGTTCTTATGCCTTCATTATTAAAGGACATGATATACGGAACCGGGTTGTTGTTCAATTCGACGCTTTATTTGTAAAGATAGCAGAATGGAGTGTAAATGTCCAAACGTCATCCCGGAAAAGACCGCCAATTCGTCGACGGAGGAGGGCCGATCGAGGATTAGACGGTAGACGAGCAGTTCGTCCGCGCGGAGCTCTTCCTCTTCTCCGCAAGCCCCGGACGCCTCTCCGTTTCCGGTTTTCGGCCTTGCGGCGGGAGGCAGCCGATACTCGTAATATTGAAAAATATCCGAGGCGTCCAGCGCCGGATGCGCCCCTTTGCGATAATATTCGAGCGCGCCCAGGCTGCGCGGGGAAGTTACCTGACCAGGGATGACGAACACGTCTCTGTTATAGCCGCTCGCCAGATCCGCCGTGATGAGCGCTCCGCTCCTGCGGGCGGCTTCCACGACGACGACGCCGTACGAGAGGCCGGCAATGATGCGATTGCGCAGCGGGAACAAACCCGGGTGGAGAATCGTATCCGGGGGACTTTCCGACAGCAGCAGTCCGTGCATGCCCATCTCGCGGTACAGAGCGGCGTTCTCCGGAGGATAGCACCGGTCGACCCCGCCGGCAAGCACCGCTATCGTCCCGCAAGCGCCCGATACGGCGCCTCTGTGAGCCGCCGCGTCTATTCCCTTGGCCAGTCCGCTGACGACCGTCATACGCCCCGCGCAGCCCTCGGCGAACTGCTCCGCGACTTTGCGCCCGTAGCCCGTGGCCAGACGGGTGCCGACGATCGCGATCGCCGGCCGCTGCAGCAGCTCCAATCGCCCCCTGCAGTACAGCACCCAGGGCGGATCGGAGATCTCCCGCAGCAGCGCCGGATACTCGTCGTCCAAATAAGTGACGGCGCCCATTCGTCCCGCCGCATGACGGCTTCGCCTCCGCTCTCTCGCGGCGGGGCGCACGCTCTTCTCCGCGGCCAGCGCCTGCCTTGCGCTCAGCCCCATGTCCCGCCAGTCCCCGGCGAGAAAATCCCCCGTGTGGCGCAAGGAGCCGGGACCTTTCATGACGCCGTACAGGAAGATCGTCGCGATCGTCACCCGTCCGACTCCTTCCGTCTCGTGCAGGGAGATCAGCACTTCTCTCGGCATGCCCGTCTCCCGAGCTTCCGCCAGCGAGACGACTCTGACATTCTCTTTTTTCCCGTTCTCCTCGTTCTCACGCATCCTCCCAGACCCCTCTCAGCCTCGTATACGACAAAAAGCCCTCCACTCCCTCAAAGAGGGGGCGGAAGGCTGCCTGCCTTGCCGATAATGCGCGGACAACCGCTAAGGTCGCCGAGCGAAATGATTCAACTTGCCTTTACTTTACCATTAACCTTTGCACTTTTCCAGCAGGCCTTTGTCCTCGAGCACGGCGACCAGCGTCGCGCCCATGTCGGAAGGCGTCGGAGCGACGCGGATTCCGTTCGCTTCGAGCACGGCGATTTTCTCCGCGGCCGTTCCTTTGCCGCCGGAGATGATCGCGCCCGCATGGCCCATCCGTTTCCCCGGAGGCGCCGTCGCGCCGCCGATAAAGCCGACGACCGGCTTCGTCATGTTCGCCTTGATCCATTCCGCCGCTTCTTCCTCGGCCGTTCCGCCGATTTCGCCGATCATGATGACCGCGTACGTATCCGGGTCTTCGTTGAACAGTTTCAGGATATCGATGAACTCGGAGCCTTTAACCGGGTCTCCGCCGATGCCGACGGCCGACGATTGGCCGATGCCGCGCGTCGTCAGCTGGTGAACCGCCTCGTAAGTGAGCGTTCCCGAACGGGAAACGACGCCTACGTGGCCTTTTTTATGGATATAGCCCGGCATGATGCCGATCTTGATTTCTTCCGGCGTGATGACGCCCGGGCAGTTCGGCCCGATCAGGCGCGTCTTCTTGCCTTCCATGAAGCGCTTGACTTTGACCATGTCCAGCACCGGAATGCCTTCCGTAATGCAGATGACCAGATCCAGCTCGGCGTCGACCGCTTCCATGATGGAATCGGCCGCGAACGGAGGAGCGACGTAGATGACGGATGCCGTCGCGCCCGTAGCCGCTACCGCTTCTTTAACCGTGTTGAAGATCGGCAGCGTTACGTTCGTGCCGTTCTCCAGATCGAAGCCGATCGTTTGGCCGCCTTTGCCCGGCGTCACTCCGCCGACCATCTGCGTGCCGTATTCCAAAGCACCTTTGGCGTGGAAAGATCCCGTTGCGCCCGTAATGCCTTGGGTGATCACCTTGGTGTTCTTATCGATCAAGATACTCATGATTTACACACTCCCCGGTAAGTTCTCCCTTGTCATTTCACGAGCGACACGATTTTTTGCGCGCCGTCCGACATCGAATCCGCGGCCACGATGTTCAGGCCGGATCCGTTCAAAATTTCTTTGCCCAGCTTCACGTTCGTTCCTTCGAGACGCACGACGAGCGGTTTGTCGAGACCGAGCTCGCGAGCGGCCGCGACGACGCCCTCGGCGATGATGTCGCACTTCATGATGCCGCCGAAGATGTTGACGAAGATGCCCTTCACATTCGCGTCGGACAGAATGATCTTGAACGCTTCGGTCACTTTCTCTTTCGTCGCGCCGCCGCCAACGTCCAGGAAGTTGGCCGGAGATCCGCCGAAATATTTGATGATGTCCATCGTCGCCATAGCCAGGCCGGCTCCGTTAACCATGCAGCCGATGTTGCCGTCGAGCGCGATGTAGCTCAAGTCGAATTTGGAAGCTTGGATTTCCTTCTCGTCTTCCTCGTCCAGATCGCGCAGCTCCAAAATGTCCTTGTGACGGAACAGCGCGTTGGAATCGAAGTTCAGCTTGGCGTCGAGCGCCATAACGTCGCCCGAGCCCGTGACGACGAGCGGGTTGATCTCGGCGATGGAGCAATCCTTGTCCACGAACGCGCTGTACAGCGCCAGCATGAACTTGATCGCTTTGTTGACGAGCTCTCCCGGAATTTTAATATCGTAAGCCAGTTGGCGGGCTTGGAACGTGGTCAATCCGACCGCAGGGTCGACGACGACCTTGACGATCTTCTCGGGCGTATTAGCGGCCACTTCTTCGATGTCCATGCCGCCTTCTTCGGAGCCCATTACGACGACGCGGCCGGTTCCCCGGTCGACGACGACGCCGATGTAGTATTCCTTCTTGATGTCGCAGCCTTCCTCGATCAACAGGCGTTTCACTTCTTTGCCTTCCGGTCCGGTCTGGTGCGTGACCAATACTTTGCCGAGCAGCTCTTTCGCGTAGCTAGCGACGTCCTCCAGGCTCTTGGCGATTTTGACGCCGCCGGCTTTGCCGCGTCCGCCCGCGTGAATCTGGGCTTTGACGACGGTGACCGAGCTTCCGAGTTCTTTCGCTGCGCTGACGGCTTCGTCGGCGGTAAACGCCACTTTGCCGCGCGGCACGTTAACGCCATACTGCCTCAAGACTTCCTTGCCTTGATACTCATGAATATTCATGACTCTGGCATCCTCCCGTTGTGCGCTTGTTATCTGGTGCGGCGGACCGCTTCGGCGCGAGGCGCCGGGGCGGGGCCGTCACAGCTTGACCCATGTTAGCGATACGCTCATCGCTAGCAGCCGTTACACATTCCTTTAAGAGGTTGTTCAAAAAGTTCGCTTTTGAACACGTACATGAAGTAAATATGTAACAAAACCTTCATCATTGTATCACTAATTGCCGAATGCTTCCTCATTTTTTCATCAAATTATTAGTCTTCTTTGGCAATGGTTTCATCGAATTTTGATATGGAAACAAGGCGAATGCATCTCTCAATTGTGAAAAGTATGCCGATCGGCTCCCGGTCCCGCTTTATTTTGTCCAATGCAGGAAAACTCATCCGGCGGAGCCCGCCTCAGGATATTGACAGCCGCTTTCCCGGCGTGTATGCTTGTATTAATCGCAATATTCTCGGAGAGGAAGCACCTTTCCCGTCGCCATGATTATGGACGGAGGAGGTGTTTTTTGTTATGTACGCGAAAATGATGAGCGCAAGCGTGCTGGGCATCGAAGGGCGCCTGATCGAGGTCGAGGTGAACATCAGCTCGGGATTGCCTCAAGTGAACGTCGTCGGACTGCCCGATTCGGCGGTGCGGGAGTCGATCGACCGGGTGAGGGCGGCGATCCAGAACGGGGGGATGAAATTTCCGCTGGACCGGGTGACGATCAATCTCGCTCCGGCCGACTTGCGCAAGGAGGGCAGCGCGTTCGACCTGGCCATCGCCGCCGGCATTCTGTGCGCGAGCGGACAGGTCGACCCGGAGCGGCTGGCCGATACGCTGTTTATCGGGGAAATGTCGCTAAGCGGCTCGATCCGCAGCGTTCCCGGCGTGCTGCCGATGACCGAGCTCGCCCGGCGGAGCGGCATTCGCCGGATCGTCGTTCCCCGCTCCGCCATGGCCGAGGCCTCCCTTCTCCCCGGCATCGAAGTGCTGGGCATCTCGTCCCTCTCGGAATGGATCAACGGAGAGGCCGAGGAGGAGCCGGAAGGAGCTCCCGCCGGCTTTGGTCGTAAGCGGCTGCGCAGCTTGAAGCGTCCCGAGGGCGAGCCGGGCGGCGACGTCGACCTCGCCGACGTCGTTGGGCAGGAGCAGGGCAAGCGGGCGCTGCTCGTCGCCGCGAGCGGCATGCACAACCTCGTCTTCGTCGGGCCTCCCGGCACCGGGAAGACGATGCTGTGCCGCAGATTGCCGACGATTCTTCCCGCTCTTAACGACGAGGAGGCGCTGGCCGTGACGAAAATTTTCAGCGTCTGCGGCAAGCTCGGCGGAGAGCGGACCGGACTGATCCGCAGCCGGCCGTTCCGCTCTCCGCATCATACGATCTCGGCCGCGGGTCTGATCGGGGGAGGCTCGATCCCGAAGCCCGGGGAAGTGACGCTGGCCCATCACGGCGTGCTGTTCCTCGACGAGCTGCCCGAATTTTCCAGAACCTGTCTGGAAACGCTGCGCCAGCCGCTCGAGGACCGCGAGGTGACGATCGGACGCGCCAGAGCGGTATGCCGCTTCCCGGCCGGATTCATGCTCGCGGCTTCGATGAATCCGTGCCCCTGCGGAGGAGAACCGAGCGGCAAGCCGTGCGCGTGCTCGCCCGCCGTCATCGCCAGATACCGGTCGCGCATATCGGGACCGCTCGCCGACCGGCTCGATCTTCAGGTCGAGCTTGCGCGGCAGCCGTTGCAGGGCCTCGTCTCCGGCGGCGGCATCTCCTCCGCGCAAGCGCGGGAGATCGTCGCCGGCGCCGCCGCGAGACAGCGCGCCCGTTACGCCAGGCACGGCTTCCAATGGAACAGCCAGCTCCAGGGAAGTCATCTGCGCAAGTACGCCAAGCTCTCCTCGGATGCCGAGGCGCTCCTTCAGCAAGTATACGATCGGCTCGGCTTAAGCTTCCGGGCGCACGACCGCATCCTCCGGATTTCCCGCACGATCGCGGATCTGGCCGACCGGGAGGCGATTCGCGCCGAAGACGTGGCCGAGGCGATCAGCTACCGCTGCCTGGACCGGGGGGTGCTTCTTTAAGTGGTGGAATGGGCGGCCTTCTCGATCGAAGCGTAGAACGACTAACAGACACCTTCTAACACGGGTCGGAATCATTCCATTGTGAACAGGGCTCGACGGCATGTATGATATCGGCCATTCGGAAACGATCTCCCCCGACTTGAAACCAGCCTGCAGCGGGGTCGATTTTCTCCACAATTCCGATTACGATTAGCACTTCCTGAGGATCGTATAATCGTACTTCTGCCGGGGTCGAGGACCGGAGTGAGTGTTGCACAATCCCTATCATACGTTCCAACTCGTTGTCATCTAATTCCGGCCGCCTTCCCTGAAAATGGTCTTCCCGCTTATTGCGCAACAGGATCTGGTCTTTGTGCTCGGGGAGCATCATTCGACTCGACTCCCAAAGTCCGTTGCCTTCGAGTTTTCTTCTAATCACAAATAATGTCCTCCTATCTTTCCGGCCCGATCTACAGCTTGCCCTGCATCTGTCTTCGACACAGCTCGCATAATCACAGCGTTGCCGTACTTTTGTTTCAACGCATCCGTTGCCCTCTCCAGTGCCCGATATTTTTCTCTGTTGTCGAATAAAGAAACTTGATACTGATCGCCATTCGATAACTGAGATAGGCTCACTCCTAGCTTTCGAACCGGATATCTCCCCCAGTGTTCATTAAATAACCTTACAACTGCATCATAGACCTGATTTGTAACATTTGTAGGATCTGGCATTTTTGATTGACGATGGAACCCAGTGGGCTTGTCGTAATCCGCCCCCATTGCTCCCACAGAGACAACACCGCCCATTACCCCCATGCCTCGGCAGCGTTGACAAACCAATTCGGATAATTCCAGAAGGATAACCTTGATCTCCTCGAGCTTGTAATAGTCTCTGGGCAGTGTCATTTGATGCCCGACCTGTTTCGGTGGTTCCTCATGAGTATACGGGGCAACAGGGCTGTCATCTATTCCGTTGGCTATCCTGTAGTACATCTCAGCATTAATATCGCTATTACGGCCAAACTTCTGACGCATGATTTGCTTAAGCTTAGCGAGTGGAGTCTGCGCCACGTGGCCGATCGTCGGCATTCCCATAGTAATGAAATGTGCAGTCATACGACTACCTGCCATGAACATTTTATCTACAGGCAGTGGCCAGAGCTTCTCCGACAGATCGGTTTTACGGAGCGCAAATAAACCAAGATCGTTTTTCTTTGCCCATAGGTCACAAGCCATTTTGGCTGTTACTTTGGAATAGCTAATGCCTAAACGCGTATAGATTCCTGTCTCTTTACGAACCTTGTCTTGAATGGACTGAGCAATTTGCAGAGGAGTGCCGAAGAGGCTTTGGCTTCCCGTCACATCAATAAACTGCTCATCAATACTGTAGGGTTCAACAAGGTCTGAAAAGGATCGGTAAATTGCAGTGATTTGCATGGACACATCAATGTAATGCTGCATTCGGGGACGCATAATTACGATTTCGGGGCATTTTGCAAGGGCTGTACGAAGCGTCTCTGCTGTTGTAATGCCTTTTGCCTTTGCGAGCGGGCAAGCGGCAAGGATGATTCCCGATCTTCTTTCAGGGTCTCCTGCTACAACTAGAGGTTTATCCTTCAAATGCGGGTTTGACGCCTTCTCGACAGAAGCATAAAAGCTCTGGCAATCGGCCAGCATCACGATTCTCTCTGGCTTCATAACCTCACCCTATTGTGTCAGTTTAATTCCTGTGTATTGGCTGGCTTTGCTTAAAACTTCTGTTCGAATGAGACTCCACAATAACGAGATGCTGTGATGGTAGCCACGGCACAGATATGCGGCGTCTACTCCCAGTTTTGAATTCGTATTCCCAATGATCTTGATACCGGATTGTCTCATTTTAAGCTTAATGTCGGAATGTTCAGCAAGGATATCATCCCTTACTTTCCTAAGTGCGTTGATTAATATCAGATCTGTTCTCAACCCATACTTCTTAATTGCAGAGATATCCTCATCAATGTAATTCAACATGATGGGGATAACAATAAAGTCAAGAACCAGTCGCTGCTCATCTTGTGTCACGTTTGCCGGAAATTTTCGTACACTCATGCTGTCCTCCTCACCGGCTGTATGGCCAGAATTCGATTAATTTTTAATGAGCGGGGGGCGCGCTTCCCGAAATCGTAGGCCAGAACATTTTCATTTGTTACCTTCCAGACGCTTATGGTTCGCTGTGTAATAGCACCCTTTGCATCTTGATAAATGATTTGCACGATCCAACCAACGTACTTTTCGGACATGCTAACCACCCCGCAATCGAACGTTTGTTCTCAATATACTACGAACAATTGTTCCCCTTCAAGTGGAAAAATATACAGCTACGAAAATTGGGTTGTAATTAAGTCCCCGCAATCCAAATAAAACCAGCGACGCCCTGGATTCCAAAAAATAAAATCCTAGACTGCCGCTGATTTATGAATGAATAGTTATTTTGTTGACCTGGATATGCACTCTCCAGAAAGCTTGAAAATCAATTCTCCAAATAACGGTATAATGTCGATTTGCTGATTCCGGTTTCTTCTTTAATTTGAGCAAGACTGAACTGCTGGGATTGATACATTTTGATCGCGCGTTTCACGTTCTCATCCGGTTTACGAGGGCGTCCCGGCGAAATTCCCTTTTGTTTAGCTTCATACATCCCTTTCTTAGTGTTCTCGCTTATGACATCAGTTTGAAAATCCAATAAGCAATTTACAAAATCTTGAAAAGAATGAACCGATGATGAAGGATTCGTATTTATTTTTTCACTGACAGAATAAAGGTAGGCTTGCTTTTCAACGAATTGTTTCAATAGCTCAGCTAGATGTCTTGTAGAATCCGCTAACGCAAACAGTTTCGCAACCACGACCGTATCCCCTGGCTGCAACTTGTTCATCATCTTATTCAACGACTCTCTTTTTTTAGGAGAGGAGTGCGCTTCCGTAATGTAGCAATCACACTGTTGTTCCTTTAATATCTCCAACTGGTTACGGCAAGTTAAATCATCTAAATAGGGTCTCATATAGCCCAATATCATGAAATTTCCTCCTAAATCAAATAAAAACAAAGACCAAAATAGTTCCATTTTGGGAACCGTCATGATAAAATGGGTTAGCCGAAATACGGATCCTGACTTTTATGAGAGTTAAAAGTCAACACAAAAATAACTAGGAGTGGTAGGAATTGACCTCAAGAATTAGAGCAGAATGGTTTTCCAATATCAAAGGAGACGTTTTAGCCGGAATCGTCGTTGCTTTGGCGCTTATTCCAGAAGCAATCGCCTTTGCGATCATTGCCGGCGTCGACCCGATGGTCGGTTTATACGCATCCTTCTGTATTGCTGTAATAATCGCTTTTGTAGGCGGTCGTCCAGGCATGATTTCTGCGGCTACCGGTGCAATGGCTTTGCTAATGGTCCCGCTGGTCAAAGAGCATGGGTTGCAGTATTTATTTGCAGCGACAGTACTCACTGGAATCATACAGCTTCTGATGGGGGTATTCAAGGTTGCAAAGCTCATGAAATTTATCCCTAGAGCTGTCATGATCGGATTCGTAAATGCTTTGGCCATTTTGATCTTCATGGCGCAGATTACTCATTTTGTCGGAATCTCGACAATGACTTACGTTTTCGTTGCGATTACTCTAATTATTGTATACGTACTGCCTCGGTTTTTCAAAGCCGTTCCAGCCCCATTAATCGCTATTGTTATGCTCACTGTTGCCGCGATATGGGGTGGATTGGATTTGCGCACTGTTGGCGATCTCGGAGAAATTACTCAAACCTTGCCATCGTTCTTTATCCCGGACATCCCGTTTAATTTCGAAACGCTGGCAATCATTCTGCCTTATTCTTTTGCTTTGGCGATCGTCGGATTATTGGAGTCCTTGCTGACTTCATCGATTGTGGACGATATGACAGGAACGGAGAGCAATAAGAACAAAGAGTCGAGAGGGCAAGGTATCGCAAACATCGTCACGGGCTTCTTTGGGGGGATGGCTGGATGCGCCATGATCGGCCAATCGGTCATCAATGTCAAATCAGGCGGACGCGGCAGATTATCCACATTGGTTGCCGGATTATTCCTCATCTTTCTGATTATCGTATTGGGTGAGTGGGTAGTCCAAATCCCGATGCCTGTGCTCGCAGGAATTATGATCATGGTGTCGATCGGTACATTCGATTGGTCCTCTTTCTCCTATTTGCGCAAAGCACCCAAGACGGACGGTCTTGTCATGCTAGCAACTGTAGTTATCGTCGTCTTGACGCACGATCTATCCAAAGGGGTTATCGCCGGAGTCATCCTTAGCGCGATCTTCTTTGTGGCTAAAATCTCGTCTTTAGAGATCAAAAAGCGATCGATCGGAAAAGTGATCACGTACGAGGTTTCGGGACAACTTTTTTTTGCATCCACGGAGCAATTCATACGAGCTTTTGATTATACGATTACGGATTCCACCGTCGCAATCGACTTTTCTAACGCCCATATATGGGATGATTCCGGAGTAGGAGCGGTAGATCGTGTGGTCATTAAATATCGTGAAAACAATAATGATGTCACAATTAAAGGGTTAAATGCATCCAGCAAAAAAATCATAGAAAAGTTAGCTATTCACAATGATGCGAATGCGCAGGTTAAAACTCATTAATTCATTTGATGAAGGAGGAGAGCGCATGTACCAAAGAATTTTATTGGCGGCAGACGGTTCAAAAAACTCTATTCGGGCAGCACAGCATGCCGCGAACATTGCCTCGTTAATCACAGGATCTGTCATTGAAGTGCTTTTTGTAGCGGATTTTTCCAAAATCAAAGGCGAAGTTCTTCATTCTCAAAATCATGAAGAAATCGAACTAAAAAGAAATCAAAAGTTGTTGCCCGTTAAGGAGCTGCTTTCCGTTAAACAAGTGAGGTATGAAGTCAAAATTATTGTCGGAGATCCCGGACCGTCCATCGTGGAATACGCAAATAATGAAAAAGTCGATTTGGTCGTTATCGGAAGCCGTGGATTAAATGCCTTGCAAGAATTTGTTCTTGGAAGCGTAAGCCATAAAGTGGTCAAAAGAGTGCAATGTCCGGTTATCGTGGTGAAATAACAGATGGGCGTATTACCGGGAATGGTCGGAATCGATTGAAAGGGAATGCCGCGCGGCATTCCCTTTCACATTCATATTGTATTTGCGTATACTATTCGTTGCCTTGCACGCCGTCGATCAATTGGAGGAACGCCGCCGGAATCGGATATTCCTGATCGCGGATGATGATTCGCTTGGCGCCGCCCGGAGGGGCGTTTTCCATCCGGTTCTCCTTGATCTCGAGCACTTCGTTGTGGAGCCGTTCCATCTGCTTGTCGAGAGCCGCGGCGGAATCCGCCGCTTCCTTAAGCTCGCGAAGAAGTCCCGAAGGCACGGACTCGTTGTACTTGTAAAAAATTTTGTGCTCGAGGCTCGCCCAGAAGTCCATCGCGATCGTGCGAATCTGCACCTCGACGCATACCTGCTCCTGACGGTCGGACATATATACCGGCACCTCGACGATCAGATGCAGGCTCTGGTAGCCGTTCGGCTTCGGATTGCGAATATAGTCCTTCGTCTCGACGATGTTCAGATCGCTCTGATTTTTAAGCATATCGGAGATCCGGTAAATGTCGGAGACGAACGAACACGTGATTCTCAGTCCGGCGATGTCCTTGATGTTGCTGCGAATGCTCGGAAAGGAGATATCGCAGCCCTTCCGGTACATTTTGTTCAGGATGCTCTCCGGGGACTTGAGCCGCGATTTCGTATGCTCGATCGGATTGTAGTCGTGCAGGAAATGAAACTCTTCCTTCAAAATCTCGATCTTCGTCTCAAGAGAGTCCAGCGCGAATTTGTACATCATCAGAAAGCGGGTAATCTCGTCCTTGAACCGCTTGAACTGCTCCATCGGTAACGGTAAATTAGTCAGAATGGTTCACCTTCTGCGTCAGGTCAAGCAATCGTTACTTGCCCAGTAGGATGCGAGTGTACGGCGAATCGATCGGCAGCAGGATGACCGGCTCGTTGTTCAGCGTCGTCACGTAGCTCTGCAAAGTCCGGTAGAAGCTGTAAAACTCGGGATCTTTGCCGTAAGCCTGGTTGTAGATTTGCGCGGCTTCCTGTTCCCCTTGCGCGATAATCTTCTTGGCGTCCGCTTCGGCTTGGGCCAACAGCTCGGTCGCCGTGCGGTCGGCCTTCGACGTGACTTTCCGGGACTCTTCGTCGCCCTCGGACAAATAACGGGCGGCGATCGCCTGACGGTCGGAGATCATCCGGTTATAGACGCTCTCCTTGTTGCTCTCCGGCAGGTCCGTCCGCTTGATGCGCACGTCGACGATCTCGATGCCGTAGTTGTCGCGAATGATCGCGTCGGATACGTCCTTCGTGATGTCGTCGTTAATGTTGCCGCGCGCCGTATTCTCGCTAATTATATTATCATAGTTGACCTCGGAAAGCTTGCGCCGGACGGAATTGTATACCGCCTCGTCGATCCGCTGGATGCCTCCGCCGACCGTCTGTACGGTTTTCAGGAAGTTTTGCGGATTGCTGATTCTCCATACGGTGTAGTTGTCGACGATAATCGGCTTCTTGTCCTTCGTCAGAATCGAGGTCGGATTGCTCTCGTACGTCATTTGGTATTTCGGGAGCACGGAGACGCTCTCGATAAAAGGAATTTTCACATACAGGCCCGGACTGCTCTCGACCCGCACGGCCTCGCCGAACTTCAGCACGACCTTGTACTCCCCTTCTTTGACGACGAACAGGGAACCGCCGAGCAAAATCAAGGCGAGGACGATCGATCCGAGCCAGATTGCAAGCTTTCTATTCATGGCGACGTCCCCCCTTGCTGTTGCGTGCCGGCAGAGCTCGAAGCGGAGCCGGAGCCCCGAACCAGCTCGTTAAGCGGCAAATATTTGACCGTATCGCCTGCCGCGGAATCGGAGATGATGATCTTCGCGTTCGGCAAGATTTTCTCCAGCGTCTCCATAAGCAGACGGCTTTCGGTAATGCCTTTGTTTTTCGTGTATTCCGCGTAGATCGCGTTGAACTGGGCGACGTCCCCTTGCGCGTTCAAAATCCGCGACTTCTTCAAAGCTTCGGCGTTTTCCAGCAACGCCTGGGCCTCGCCGCGGGCTTTCGGAATTTTGTCGTTCTCGTATTTGGCCGCGTTGTTGATCTTCGTGTTCTTCTCCTCGCGGGCGTTCGTGACCGCACGGAAAGCTTCCTCTACTTGGCCGCTAGGAGGCTCGATGTCCTGGAACTTGATGTCGATGATCTGGATGCCGGTGTGGTATTTGTTTTGCAGCTCCAGCAGCTTCTCCCGCACTTTGTCCTGAATGACCGTCTTTCCGTCCGTAATCGCGTAATCGAGCTTCTCCGAGCCGATGACGGAACGAATGGAGGAACTGGCCGCGTTGCGCAAAAACTGCTCCGGATCGCTGATATTGTACAAATAATCGCGGACATTGCTGATTTTCCACTGGACGACGGCGTCCGCGGATACGATGTTCTCGTCTCCGGTAATCATCATCGCCTCTTCCTCTACCGGCGTCGAGACGTCTCCGTTTACGCGATAGCCGATATGGATGCGCTGCGTCAGCTCGGCAGGCACGATAACGACCTTCTGAATCGGATAAGGCCACTTGAAGTGCAGCCCCGCCGTCGACTCTCCCGTATACTTGCCGAAAGTCAGTATCGCGGCCCGTTCCTGCTCCTGCACCGTGTAGAAGCAAGAAGACCCGACCACTACGGCGATTAGCGCAACCGCGCCGATAATGATCTTCTTCAGCATTCCCGGCGGCAAGTTCAGCGGATTGTCTTGCCGTTTCGGTATTTTCACCAGTTCCATGCGGCTTTGTGCCTCCTCGTCAGTTTTCGAAAGTGTCTCTATTTGTTACGTATCAAGCGGGCTTTGCGTTTCAACTCATTTTCCGATCGGGGTTCAGGGAGAAACCGAAGCGGAGCCCGAAGGTCGAAAAAAACCGCCTCTAAGGGCGGCCCGCAGCGGCGTCGCAAACGTCAAAACGCGTTCGGAACGTGCCGGACGGCCGCCGCGTCTCCGTCTCCCCGCAAGGTAACGGCAACGACGTCGAACCGTACGGAATCCGCTGCGGCGCCAGTCGTTCTCAGATAGATCGCGGCCAATTCGCGCACCTGGCGGCACTTGCGCGGCGTGATCGCTTCGACCGCTTCGCCGAACCGGGAAGGGCTCGTCCGCGAGCGAACTTCCACGAAGACGAGGATATCCCCGTCCCGCGCGATCAGGTCCAGCTCTCCGGAACGGCAGCGCCAATTGCGCCGCTCCACGACAAGCCCGGCTTCGGCAAGATATGCCGCTGCAGCTTCCTCGCCTGCCCGGCCGACGGCTGCCTTCGAGCTTTTCTCCGGCCGTGCGCCGATTGTCTCCCTCATCGCAACCTCCTCCTCCGATTAAAACGATTAGCTGAAGAAAAAACCGCTCTTCGGAAAATGGAGGCGCGACCAGGCGCGACCAACCATTGCAAAAGAAGCGGTTTCCTTGTTCGTTAGATTCAATATAACACGGATCGGCTCGGGGCGCCAACGGACGGAGCCTCGGAGCAAATCGGCCGGCGCCGGCGCCTCGACCCTCCGCGGACGAAAGAAACTTTTCCAAAAGATCAATCGTCAATTGAATAACAAACCAGAAAGAGGTTGATCCTCCATGAAAACCCTATCCAAAATCGCCGTATGTACGACTCTCGGCGTCGCCGTCGCCATCGGCTCCGCTTATGCGGGAACGAAACTGAATTTGCTGATCAACGGACAAGCCTTTGCGCCGACGTACCTGGACCTGGAAATCAAAGACGGCAAAGCGCTTGTTCCGATCGATCGGCTTGCCGAATTGTTTAAGGGCAGCGCGGTTTATGACGCGGATAAAAACGAGGTTCGGGTCACGCTTCCGGACTCGGCCCAGCAAGCGGTTCAGATCGGCCAGCTGGAGCGGGCGCTGGCCCCCGCCGCCGCCAAAGAAGCGTTGGATATTTGGGTCAAAGGCATTCAGACGCGCAACGGAGCGCTGCAATTCGCCGTTTTCTCCTCCGAGCTGCGGACCGCAACTAAGAAGGAATTCGAAGAGAACTATTGGACGACGGGCGGCTCCAGTCCGCATATGACCGAGATCGAAAAGCTGAAGACCACCGTCGTGAATAAAACGACGACGCGGTTTTCGTTCGATTACGGCCTCGCGTCCTCTAATTGGCAAGGCAAGGGATCGGCGATCGTCACGGTGCGGAAAACGATCTCCGAGGGCAGGGAAGGCTGGTTTATTACCAATATCAAGATGAAGGATCCCGGCGATACAGGGCTCACGATCGGCGTCGAACCGATAAAGAAGTAGGGACAAATCTTTTGCGCCGGACGGGCGAAGAGCCGCTCCCCGAGTCAGGGCGGCGGCAGTCGACTTCCTCCTTGCCGTGCAAGCCGTAAAAAAGATACCGCTCTTCGGAAAATGGAAAGGCGCTGGGTCTGCACGGATTCGTCGGCTTACGAGAGGCATCGATTACGGGGCTGGCGCACAGAAATAACGGGCCAGCTACCCGTTCTGGAAGTCGGCGAATGCGTCCGAACCGCCATTTCCGGCACCCTCCGCAGGTGCTGCCTAGCTTCGACCCCTTCGGGCAAGCGTACACGCCTTGTAGTTTTTATTTAAGCAGGATTTCCGCTTTAATTTCGCTGCCGCAACTTTTCGAGCCGATTTAAAGCGGATTTCCCGCTCTATTTCCGAAATTTTCCCGTTTAGGAAAAATTAAAGCGGGATTTCCGTTCTAAAAGATGCGTATCTTCCCCATTCGACAAAATTAGCGCGGATTTTCCGCCCAAAATTGTTCCGTCATTCCCCTCCAAAAAAACCCGTTATTCGCGGCTTCGGCAAACCCTTATATGGGGTCCCGGCTTAAGATTGCGTTCGGCTCCCGCCCTTGGCGTTCAGTCCCGCCCGGCGATCGGAGCGGTACACGAAGCTGAGCACCTCGGCGACCAGCTTGTACAGCTCGGGCGGGATTTCCTGGTTCAAATCGAGCTTGGAGAGCACCTCCACGAGAGAGGAATCCTCCTGCAGCGGAACTCCGTTCTCCTGCGCCCGCTTCATGATCTCTTCCGCGATCGCGCCCTGGCCTTTGGCGACGACGATCGGGGCCGAGCCTTTCTCGGGCTCGTATTTCAGCGCGACCGCTTTTTTCGGAACGAATCTTTTGTTGCCCTGCCCCGCCTCGTTCATGCTCTGTAGTCGACTCCCTTGTACGGTTTGGCGGCATAGGCGCCCGCGGCGACGGCTTTATGCGCGTGGTCGGCCGATTGGAGCGAAGCGAGCGAGCCGGGCTTCCACTGCGGCAGCGGCAACGCGGTCAGCGACAGCAGTTGGAAGCCGGCCGACGACATCCCTTCCGTCAATTCCTCCCGCGCGCCTTCGATCAGCTCCGCCATGCCCGGAAAGTCGCTCAGCAGCTTCAAGGACACGATCCGGTCGACGACCTGCACGTCGACGACGGTGTCTCCGAGATGACGCATGCGCAGGTCGAACAGCAAATGGCAGTTATCGACGTCCCATTCTCCCCGCCGACCGCGCCTTGTCTGCACGTGAACGGTCGCGGTCGTATCGCCGTTCTCTCCGCGCATCGGAACGAACAGCGTCATATGGCTGAGCGGCGCCGCCATCCCCCGGTCCGAGGAGAGCAGCAGCTGCTGGCCGGTCACCTGGCTCGCCAGCGTCTGAGCCGCCTCGCGCAGCGCCGGAGGCACGTCGTCCCGCGCCGCAAGGGCGAGCAGCGCGCCCTTGAGCGTCTCCGCGGCCGGCCGCGCCTCCTGCCCGGGGGCGTCCGCTCCCGGCAGCGTCCCGGCCGCGGCCGGGGTAGGCCCGGCGGCCGGCAGGCCGCCAGGCCATCGCGC
>NZ_JBEPYQ010000071.1:0-35856 GCF_041641335.1 Cohnella sp.
ATCGTCATAATTTCTACCAATATATCCGCCTATCTGATCTCCAGCAATTCCTCCTAAAGCCGTACCAACCCCTGGTATTGGAATAAGCGATCCCAACCCTAAACCTATTGCCATCCCGATCGCACTGAATAATGCTTCTCTTTTTTCTTCTTCACTTTCAGCAGTAGCGAATTTTACTCCGTATGATGCAAAAGCAAGTGGAGTTACAACCTTCCCAGCTTTGTTGGAATAATTTAAAAAATTCTGTAATTTGGGATTACTCCACCACGCTTGTTTTGTAAGCTTCCAGTCTCCTAATCCTTTTGTAAAGTCTCCAGCGGATGTACCATATCCAAGATAGGTGATAACATCCATTGCAGGTTGATTAATGTTGTACAACTTTTCCGTCATTGTATCGGGCTTGACAATAGAAGGAGAGCGAGTACTCTCGGTTTTTTTGCTATTAAGCAGGATCTTATTAATATTCGGAATCAACATACTTCCGGAATTCTTCTTAAAGTAGTCATCTATCGCTTTTCGTGCTAATTTCTCTTTGCTTACTTCTTCACCCGCTTTATCCTGAGTAGCCATCCCATCAACCTCTTTCCTTCGCCGACCTCGCTCTCTCCGCTTCCCACTCGAGCTCCATGCTGGCCATCAGGAACAGCTGCTCGCCGCGGGGAAGGTTCCAGAACTGTCCGGGGCGCAGGTGGTGACGTACCCACAGAGCATGAATCATGCCGGCGAGCGCCCCGGATCGAATTAGTTTTTTACGTCTTCCAGCTCCGTATTGAAGCCGGACAGGTCAAGCACGACATCGCCGAGCGCGGACATTTCCCCCGCCAGCAGGATGCGCTTGATCACTTCCTCCGCTCCGCTGGCCGAGAATTTCGACAGCAGCTGCGGATTTCCCCAGTTGGGCGAAACGGTAGAGGCGGCGATCAACGAAACGTTGAACAGCTCTTCGTCCAAGCGCTCGATCGTCTGGCCGCGCCGCTCCTTGCGCTCCGTGCAGCGTTCGCGGATGCTGAACACCTGCTTGCCGGTCAATCCGCGCAGCTTCACAGGAATGTCCAGCCGCTCCAGGCGAACGGTGCGCTCGGGCAGCGTGTCGGCGCCAAGCAGCCGCTGCAAAATCTGTTCATCGGTTAATTGTTCCAAAGACATGTTTTCGTTCCTCCTTTTCTTAACCCGCTACGATTGGATCAAGCAGACGATACCCTTCGAAGGTGAACGCCGTCTCTTCCGCGACTTCTTCGCCGGCCGTCCAGTTCGCCAACTGGATTTTGTCCGGCACGCAATTGAGCAGCTCGATGCGCTCGAAGCCATAAGCTTCCGGATCGGACAGCTTGTTGATGATATTGAACTTCGCAAAACCGCGGCTGATCATATCGCTGGTCACCTTGTAGCCGCTCATCGTGCCCGTGCCCTTCTTCGTGCCAAGCTTGTGGACGGTCCATTCCATCCCCGCCAGCTTCAGTTCCCGCTTCTCCACCTCGACGGAGGCTTCCAGCTTATTGATGTTCGTCTGCCACACCCCGTCGATAAACACTTGCCCGTACGTCCCGAGAATCGCTCTTGTCGGATCCATCATGTTCCTCGTTCCCCCTTATCGCACGATAAACGTGCTGAAAATTTGTTCCATTACGTCCGTCAGACGAGCTTCCCATTTCAGGAAAACTTGGTCCGGCTCCGGCGTGAAATCCGGATCGACGTATACATCGTAGCCTTCGGCTTCGATGACGCCCGCTTGAGCGAGCGATTGCATGTACTGCTTGCAGGCGCTGATCAGGGCCAACCGGCCTTCCTCCGAGTTATTCACCTTGCCGATATAGGAATCCTCGGCCGTCCGCTGCAGATCGGAGTTGATGCTGTCCATCACGCGGATCGTGCGGATTTTTTTCCACGGATTGTTCTGGCCTTCGCGCAGCGTGACGAGGCTGTTGATTCCCCGAAGCGCTTTAACGAGACGACCGTCATGTACGAGCAGGAAAACGCCGCCGCGAACCGCCTGCTCCTGTTCCGCCCTTGTCCATCGACGAGTCACGTCCTCGAACGGAGCCGGCGCATACGTGACGGACTGGCTCAGTCCTTGGCCTGCGATCAGACCGGCGACGTAAGCGGCCACTTGAGCGGAGCTGTAGACCGCATCCCCAAGCTTCGCGCCCGTCGCAACGTTAACGATGCCTTCGTGATTCAGCGAAGCGCTGCGAGCGATGGCTTTGGCGACTGCATCTGCCGCCGTATCGTCCGCGGCAGAGCCGCCGAGAACGGCAATGACGCCTTTGCCTTCATTGCGCAGACGGCTAACCCAAGCCGACACGCTGGCGTGAAGAGAAGCGTCGGACACGCCGTCCAGAGCGATCACGTTAAATTCCTGCGTCTCGAAAGCGGCCAGAGCATCCAGATAGTCCGCATTCGCCAGGCCGGAAATGCCGGAATCCCCACCGCTCAGAGAAACGCCGGATACGTTGGCGAGTACGCCGCTGCCCTCGGCCAATTTCTCGGCTGAAATCCACAGGTTGCCCGAATCGCCGTTAATGGCGTCAGCCGCCGCTTGAATCGAATCGCCGTCGAACGTAAACGTCCGCAGCAGCGTCGTGCCTTCGAACAGCTTCAAGTCTTTTTTCGCCGCGTCGACCGCATTGACTTGAACCGTCGCCTTAAAGCCGTTGCCCCGGGCGCCTGGATACTTCGCCGTCAGCTTCAGCACGTTCGTCGGAGTTCCGGCCGTATCGGCCAAAGTCAGCTCGGAAGCGGCCGCGCCGCTTGCCGCCAGGCGATAAGCGATGACCTTCTTCGCCCCGCCGAGCAGAGCCAATCGAATCGCGCGGTACGCGGTTGCTCCGTCCACTTCCGATCTCGTGAACGCGTTCGCCGCTTCGGCTTCGCTCGCAATATCCACGAACCCGTTAACCGGGCCCCAATGCGCTCTTACCGGAACGATCGCCGTTCCCCTTGCTCCCGGTTGAATCGCAGCCGTCGCCGCCGCCCGGAATGTCATATAAAATCCCGGCAGTACCGGTTTGTCCGTCGTGCTCCAATTTCCTCCCGCCATCTTACAACACCTTCCCTTTCAGAAATTGGCCGACCAGGCGTTTGGCCTCGTCGACGGTAAATTCGTTCTTGCCTGCGGAGTGCAGTGCCCCGGCTACGGCCTCGGGCTTGACCCGGAACAGCTCGTCCGCATGTTGAATGAGTTCATCCCGGGCGTATGCCGCCTCGGCCGTTTTCTTGTTTGCCATCCGTAACACCTCGTTCATGAATTTGGATTCGGTTGAAAATTCACTTCCCGCATCAACGTGCCTTGCTCGGCATAGCGTTCGATTTTACGCGAGAAGGTGACAAGAATCTGCCCCTCGGTCATCGCGTCCCGCGCCAGATCGACGCTTGGCGTCAGCACGGTCAGGTACCGGCGTTCCGGCAGGCTGAGCGGAATTTTCACGGCTTCGCTCAAGCTTTGTGCAAGCGCGGCAGCCGTCATCGTCTGCTCGTTCACCGTTCGTCCGACCACGTGTCCGATCGCCTTTTTGCGGACCTCGATCGTTGAGGCTCTGGCGCCTGCGACCGTCTCGATGCCTTCCCATCTCCAGAGGACGGAAGGACGTTCGCAGTTCGTCGGCCACCTGCCGCTGTAGGCTTGCCAGCCGGAATCCCCCAACGTATCGAGCGTCCAATCGCAAATCGCATCCAGCCAATCGTCCTGCACCGTCTCCTGAGCGTTTCGAGCCCCGAGCACCGAGAAACGAAGCCCCCTCGTAATGACTTCGCGGTCGACATCGGCCTTGTCTGGACCAACTGTGCCCTCGTAACGGCACGTGAACTCAACTAGCGAGTCGGGATCGACGAGAGCTTGTCCGTCGAGCGCCTCGACGATCAGGTCGGACAGTTCGTCGACTTCGGAGAAATCCGACTGCTGCGATGCGCTGGGCCAGCATTCGAATAAAGTCGTGATCCCCGTCCAATCGGTATCCGTCGACTCCGTCCCTTGGATGAGAAGAATGTAAGGCTTGTCCAAGGTCGATGCCGATTCGTGGGCCTCGAAGATGCGCCCGCCGATGGAAGAGATCTGCTGACTCAGTCTCTCTCGGATGCCGGCCCTCATGGGAGCGCCTCACGGCTGTAGAAAGATGAGATCATGGCCATGTTTTCAACCTCCTGGTCTTTCAAAATGTTCCTCTCACCCTTAAGTGGCAACCGTACGACAAACCGTCTAGCCGACGAGAATATGGATGCTGCCGACGTTGCCGTCGACTTTGCGCTGAGCGCGGACCATGTAAGTGCCGACGCTGGATTTGCTGATGTTCAGCATGGCGGCGATCTCCGAGAAGGAGAAGCATTCGCCGTGGGCCAGCGTGTAGCAGCTTAGCTCGCGCTCGGTCAGTCCGCGGAAGGCGGCTTCGAGGCGAAATCGGCCGGCCTCGTCGGCCGGCTGTTCCGGCTCGGCAGCCTCCCATAAGGAAGAGGAGGGCAGGTTGACCGGATCGGTCGGCACCTCGCGCTGATAACCCGCCCTCCGTTCGATGCCCCGCCGGCTGCCCGGCCTTCTTCCCGTCTCCAGCCACTCGATTACATAGGAACAGCTCGCGATCATCTCCATAATGAGACTGCGATCTTTATCGAGCGCCAGCAGCGCGTTCATCTCCTCCAGCGTGCGGACAGGCTCCATTCGAGCGATGCGTACGGTCAGCTCGTCCGCTTTGCGAAGCAGCTCGCGCCTCGTCTCGACATAACTCTCCAACGTTGCGGCTCCCAGGTTCGTAATGCGCTTGATCTTCATGAAATCACTCCCTTTACGTTTTTGCCAAATTGGCAAACTACAAAGAAAAAAACTCAATTTTTAACTTCCCACTAACTTCTCGCTATTTCCCACTCTCATAAACACGAACTAATGTTCTTATTCGAGGGATAGAAACATCATAATTTGCCATTAAGGCAATGTCAATATCTAATTTGCCATTTTGGTAAACCACCCTATTTACCATTTTGGAGAATATGATATACTGAAATTAACTTAACAGCAGAAGGAAGATCGGGATGACACTTGGCAATCGACTTCGGGAACGCCGGGAAAAGCTGGGCAAGACCCAGTTGGAAGCCGCTCGCGGCCTCGGCATCAGCAACGTCCAGCTCTCCCGCTACGAATCGGACGACCGCAAGCCTGACCCGGATATGCTCGCGCGCTTTGCGGAATATTACCGCACGACGGCGGACTATTTGCTCGGCCGTACCGACAACTCGACGATGGATGCGGCGGTTTCCCCGGATATCCGCGAGTACCCGGCGTTCGAGGAGTTTATCAGCAACCCGGAGCACGGCGTGTTTTTCAAGGATTATTTGAACGCGCCGGAGGAGCGCAAGGAAGAGATGAGGCGCTTCTGGGAGTTCATCATGGAGAAGGAGAAGGGCCGCAAGCCCGGAGACCGGCAGAAGTAAGCGAACGGACTGCAGCCCGCACGGGCTTTTCTTTTCATCGCAAAAGCGAACATACATTCGTAAAAGTTGAGGATTAAGCCATGTACAACTATTATCGTACGACTCCGTTCGAGCAGTGGGTCGAGCATTTGTGGATCAAATCGGGGATCGCGACGCCTTCCCAGCTCAACGTCGAGGAGGTCGCCTCGCGGCTCGACGTCTGGGTTCACTTCCTGAACGATACGAGCCGGGCGCTCGATTATATGGGGATGAGATCGATTTTGGTGGATCGCAGATTGGGAAAAGAAGCGCAATGGGAAGACTTCCTGCACGAGCTCTGCCATGTGCTTCGGCACGCAGGCAACCAGACCGTGATGCCCAAGCTGTTCTGCGAAGGTCAGGAGGCGGAGGCGAATCGATTCGTGCTGTATGCCGCCATCCCGTTCTACATGCTCCGTCGCCTGAAGCTCCCGGGCAGGGTCGACGAAGCGGCGGAGACGATCGCACATCACTTCGGGGTGACGTTCGAACTGGCCCGCAAACGGCTGGAACAGCTCCAGAGGCGGACCTTCGCGGCGATTCTGTGGGAGGAAGCGATCAAGCAGGAGGCTCATGCAGGACTGTAGGTAACTCAAACAAGGTGGTCCGCTAGGTTTCGACCGATTGCATTCATGTCAATTCCAGAAGTGAAAAGCAACTTCTCCCGTTGAACGGCGTTAGTGATATTAGGAGGCGATATCTCAATGAAACGTAAAGTATGCCATGTTTTAATCTGCTGTTTATCGATTTTTGCAGTAGCATGTAATAGAACCAATGAAAATAGCATACATGAAGAGGTTGAAGCTATAATTTTTGATTTTAAGCAAGCACAGTTCGCGCTTAATCACAACGACCTCCCAGATACGAAAAAATATGAACAAGACATTAAACATTACGTGACGGACGATGTTTTTGAACAAATGAAAAAGAACCGCACAATGGAGTTGCCTTTAACTGTTGCCGTGAGATACAACATGGATATTAATCCTGAAATTAGCGATGTACAAGTAGAGGAGAAACAGAATATCAAATCAATTTGGATTATACCGTTACGCTGGAGTTATCTAATTCGGATAAGAAAGTTAATGAAAAATTACAATTTTCTGGCCAGTCATCTATGGAAAAAATTAATGGAGTGTGGAAAATCAGCCGCGATTACTACAACCCAAATATTTTCAAAAAATTCTTTCAAGTTGAGCCGCGGAGTTAAGTGCCGATTCACTAGATGTGAACTGCAACCCGTTATTGGTAATGGTTAATTAGACACCTTGCCCGTTGTTTAATATAATCAATGATTTCATTTGGCTCAACTACTTTTGCATCTGTCCCCAAACGATAAAAAAACTCCGATACGAACGGGATCTCACTTCGGTCCATTTCCATATCAACATATCCATTTCCATCTTCGGTTGAAACAATATCGTATTCAATCCAAGGTTCACTTCTGCATTGCCGCAGTCCTTCCCTTGTCAATCTGACGCGCAATCTGACAGGTGCCTTTACAGCGTGATTGGTTAGCCAACTCTTCAAGTCTATGGCGACATTAAACACTCTTTTCGAATCTTCAAAAGATAAGATTCTATCAACCCTGAATAGCCGTATCATCTTATATTCCATATCAAAGGCTGGCATGTACCAGAATCCATCAGTTGCATATAATCCGATTGGTTTAACTTCCCTAACCTTATTCTCTGATTTTGACTGATACTCCATGATTACTATGTGGTTTTCTATAGAGGCTTCAATAATGTCCTTCAAGTATGGAGAAAGAACACTTCTTTTCTGGCTCCAAAACAGTAGTACAGATTCCAACCGATCAATCTTGCCTTTTGTATCATCTGGGAGGCTTGTATAAAGTTTTCTTGATACGGAATCAATGTTTATGTTAAAGGGTAACGACTGATAATAATGGAGTGAGCGGAATGCAAAAAATATGGCGAAAGCCTCATCTTCATCAAAAATAATGGGGGGGAAGAGTCCTGTTTTTCAGAGTTCGATAGCCACCTTTTCTCCCTTGCTCCGTATAGATTGGAATCCCCAGATCACTCAGCTCCAGCAAATATCTGTGGGCTGTTCTGAGAGAGATATTAAATTCGTAAGCGACATCCTGCGCCGTAAAGCTCCGTTTAGTATTTACATACATGATTAAATCAAATAGCAACCTGGCTTTGGACATCCGTAAGTCCCCCTCCCAATATCTTATAAGGCAATAATTAAAACATGTCAGTTTTTGGCATGTTTTAATAGTAAATTGACATCAGTAAGAAGTCAATCTTACGATGCAGTTTACTTTTATAGTGGGAGGTAGCATATGAATATTGTATTAGGAGCAACAGGTCAGATCGGATTCATGCTAGTTAACAACCTTCTCGAGAAAGGCCAGCCAGTAAGGGCTGTTGTTAGGAACGAATCAAAAGCGGATGAATTGAGAAAAATGGGGGTTGATGTTGTAGTTTCCGATTATCTCAATAAAGGAGCATTGTTAGAGGCTTTTCGTGACGGCAAATCAGCTTTTCTGCTAACCCCTGAAAATCCAAGATCTGAAAAGTATTTTGATGAAGTTCGAATGATGATTCGCAATTATCAAGAGGTTATACTGCAGACCTCCAGCATCAATAAAATAGTCGGCTTATCTTCCATGGGTGCACAGCATGACTCGGATACAGGGAATCTGTTTGCATCTTACCTGCTGGAACACGCATTTTCCGGACTTCATGTTGAACAGATTTTTGTTAGACCGGCTTATTACTATAGCAACTGGGTCGGATACTTGGAATTAGTGATGACACAGGGCATACTACCGACGTTTTTCCCTCCCGAAATGAAATTATCAATGATTTCTCCCTCCGATGTCGCGGAGTTTTTGGCCGATATAATGATTCGAGAAACACCCCAAGAACGAATATTTGAGATCTGTGGCCCCCATGATTATACCTCACTGGATATGGCAAGGATTTTTGAGAATGTGCTTAATAAAAATGTTACACTACAGCAAATTCTACCTGATGAGTGGGAAAGAACGTTAACGCAGGCAGGATTCTCAACAGATGGAATAAAGAATCTTATCCTCATGACAAAGGCTGTAATTAATGGGAAAACAAAGAGTGACACCTCCAATCCAGTTCGTCTTCCTACGGATTTCCGAACGTATTTAGAGCGAACAGTGTGATCAGATAGGAGGCCACCCATTAGTTGAGGCCACGATCGAGGCCTGGCTGAAGGAGGATGAAAAAAACCGCTACAAGCAGCGGCATATCGGCAGCGTGTGTACGACAGGCTTTGCAGGGAGCATCCGGCGTTTGACTGCTCCTACCCTACCGTCAATCGCTACGTGCGACTCAGCCGATCTTGACGATCAGTAACAGCTCTCGGGCAGCTCATGCAGGACGATAGGCCAACGCAAACAGCGCGGCCCGCTAGGGGCCGCGCCGTTCCGTCCAGTCCTCTTAATTAATCGTCCAGGAGTCGGCGATCTCCGCTACCTGCTCGATGTACTTGTCGAAGCTGTCGCGAGTCGCGGTAAAGGTAATAATGTACGCCTTGCCTTCATGGATTTCGACCGTTTGCATCCAGGTCAATTCCAGATCTCCCTGTTTTCCGGTATACGCCATGTAAGCCGCATCCGAACCTTCTTCCGTATCCACTTCCTCGTCTACAAGGGTGAAGTCCTGAATCAGTTGGCCGAGCTGCTGCTTCGTAAGCTCGAGATAATCCTTGGCGGAGACGCTTTGGCCGCCCAAATCCTCGACGATGAAATTGATATTTTCGCTGAACGGATCGTTGGCGTCCTCCGGAGGGGCAAGGAATACGGCAATGCCGATCACGCCTTCCTGCAAGGTCCAATCTTCCGGATATTGAATGGTCGTGCCGTGAACTTTATCCTCGAACAGCTTGTAGCCTGCCGGAACGGCTTGCGCAGGCTCGCTCGCTTCCGCGGATGCGGATGGCGATGCGGACGGGCTCTCGGACGCGGATGCCGACGGCGATGCAGACGGGCTTTCGGATGCGGATGCGGAAGGCGATGCCGACGGTGACGCGCCGCCTTTATCGTCTTTGCCTCCGCAAGCGCTCAGCGCCAACGCCAGCAGAGCCAGGAACAACGACATTTTCAACAGTTTTGCAGATGGTTTCTTCATTTTTCCCCAAATCCCTTCTCTCTGTATGCGCTCAGGAAGAAATTCCCTAATCCGAGCGCCTCCGACAAGCCTACAGCATTTTCCCCATGCAGTAAACCTTTTTAATCATTTCTTTAGGCTGCGTTCCCCTTCGCTGGCAGCATGCAAACAACGCGCCCTCTAAAGAGGAACGCGCTGTTTGCGTACGATTCCGAGACTACGAACGTTCGTCCGCGCCGATGTCGACGCTCGAGCCCAGCACTCTCGCATCTCCGTCAATATCGTAAGCTCCGATAATGGACAGATCGGCGATTCCTGCGTTAATGGCCGGAGAGGAGGCCGTCAGATGCAAATCTCCGGCCGCCGCATTCACGAAAGCGGGATTTGCAAACAAGGAGTTGGCATCGTTGCCGCTAGCCGTCTTATACGCCGAGAAGCCGGTATAGGTTACGCCTTTCCACCTCCACTTCGCCCCGGCCGAACCGCCCGGAGCATCGTACAAGTTGTAATCGATGACATTGCCGCTGTTGAGCGTGTAGTCGTTAAAGAACAGAAAATTGCTGGAGCTGGCCACCATAATATTATTTTTCACGATATTGTTTTTCGTATCGTACTGAATGAGCAGCTGGCCGCCGTTCAAGCCCTTCGTATCGTTCTTGTACAGCGTATTGCCTACGATCACGCAGTTTTCGGTAGAGCCGCGCGCGGTGTCGTACCCGCCCATCGCAATGCCCGTATAGTTATTGTTGTAGACGAAATTGTTGCGGACCGTAATTCCGCTGGTCGATTTTCCGGCATGCTCGCTGGCGATTTCGATCCCGATATCGTTATTGAAGCTGTAGTTTCCTTCAATGATACTGTCCTTGCCCCCATCGACGTAGATGCCGTCCGCCCCGTACGAATTGTTCGGAAGCGTCCGCCCGTACGAGGGATTGTTGACCGAGGTGATATTATAAACCGTATTCCCCCGAACCGTACCGTTGCGCGCTTGATCGTACGCCGGGGAAGGCGCCGTGCCCTCGAAGCCGATCAGATCGATGCCGATATTGTCGTTGTCGTGAATCAGGTTGTTCGTAATGTAGAAGGTATCTACGTTGCCGTTCACGACAAGGGATTCACTGGAGCCCAGCACCAGATTGTACAGCTCGTTCCCGTCTATGGTCAAATGGTTGATGGACGCGGGAGCTTTCGTGCCGTAAACGGCGATTCCGTGCGCGTCCCGCCCTGCCAGATTGGAGCTTAGCGTTGCCGTATTTTTAATATTGTGGATTTTGTTGTTGCGAATCTCAATGTGGCTCCCCGCCCCATGGACGAAGATTCCCATCGGCACTCTGTTTTTCGTGCTCGTCTGGAGATTGCGGATCTCGAAGCCGCTGACGACGATATAGCTGGCATCCCTGATCTCGATCAGACTGTCCTCCGAGGCTACGCTAAGACCCGTTCCATCGAGGATCGCCGTCTGCGAATCGTAATTCCGGAAGGTAATAGGACCTGCCGAGGCCGATCCGGATCGCGTTATTTTCAGCTTCTGATTGTATACGCCGCCCATGACGTGTACCGTGCTGCCCGCGGGAACCGTATTCGCCGCATGCTGCAGCGTTTTCCAGGCGATCGCCGCGCTCGTCCCCGCGTTGCTGTCGCTGCCGGTCGTCGATACGTAATAATCCGTGCCGGCCGCATAGGAGCGGCCTTCCAACGTTGCAGCAGAAGAGATAACCAGTACCGTTATCATTGCCGCAAGCAAAACCATCCACTTCTTCATCCTCATTCATCTCCCTATCGCTCGTTTTTTTAAGCTGGCTTACCGGTTGCAAGAAGTCATTCAAGCAGCTTTCGAAACCAACCTTTCATCCGGTCGGCCTCACCTCCCTTCCGTATCTTGGCAGCGCTCCGACTCCCTGTCCGTCATCTCCGTCGCGCCATAAACTCCCGTACTTCTTGCGCCGTGGGCGCTCCTTGAACTCCCCCGATCCGAAGGGTCGCCAATGCGCCGCAGGCCGAAGCGAAGCGAAGGCGTTCTTCGGGAGTCGCGCCGTGCAAGGTCGCATACAAAAATCCGGCGTTAAAGGAATCGCCGGCTCCGGTCGTATCGATCGGCTCTACGCGGAACGCCTCCGCATCGATCCACGCCCCCGAAGGCCCCAGCAAGGATGCCCCCTTGCTCCCCCTCTTCAAGGCCACGAACCCCCGCTCCACGGGAAGGCGGCTTGCCAGCTCAGCGGGATCGGAGGACCCGAAAATATGCTCGGCCTCCGTCTCGCTCGGCACGAAATAATCGGTGTGGGCCAGGAGCGGCTCAATGATCTCGCGATCCCAACGCTCACGAGGGTCGTAACCGGTATCGAAGCTGGTCGTAACCCCCTTCTCCCGAAATTGCCTAAACAGCTCAAGCCAATGCGGCTTCATGCGTTCCTGGAGGAAGAACGAGCCGAAATGAAGATGATTCGCCTCGCTGGAGATGTCGTCCAGAGGAATAAGGCTCGGCTCTACCAACGGAATCGTGCCCATATAGGTCAGCAGCGAGCGGTCGGTCGGATTGGACAGCGAGAAGGTGACGCCCGTCTTCTCCCGATCCGTAAACCGTACATGATCCGTGTTGACGCCGTATCGGTTAAGCTGTTCCACGCAATAACGGCCGTACTCGTCATTGCCCGCGATGGAGACAAACTTCACCTCCACCCCCAATCTGGCAAGGACGCACGCGGTAATGGCCGAGGAGGATCCGAGCGTCAGCTCGAAATGCTCGACCAGCTTTTCCTTGTTCGGCTCCGGCTTCACATCCGGTCCGGACAAGATCACGTCGGGGTTTAATTCCCCGACAATGTACACGATTTTGCTCATTTCGGTTCCCTCCCCTTTAACTCGCGAAATTTTTCTCCTTTCGAAACGCCAGCCACACCGCCGCGCCCTGAAGAGTCCCCGCGCAAGCGAACGCGATCCAGAGCGCATCCGCGCGAAGCGAATCGGCCAGCGGAAGCAGAACGACCAGCGGAACGACTCTGCCGAAATTCAGAAGGGCTTCATATTAAACGACGGATTCGATCCGAAAGGAGCCCCTCAACGGAAGCTTGTCCGTCTCGGCAAAAAAGCGGGAAATAAACGTATTGTGATAGATCGGATTCAAGCAGGCGACAACGAACAAAAACGCAAGCGTCTGCGCCGCCCCCATCCCCCCGGACAGAACCAAGGCGCTGAGCGCGATGCCGAAGGAGCATACGCGCATATAGACGGAAGCGCGCTCCATCCTGCCCCGGCGCGACATGTAAAAGCTTGCCCCCACCGAGACGAGAGAGGTCGCCGCCAGCGCAATGCTGACGATATTTTCACGATCGAATACCTCGTAGAGCAGCAGCGCCGGAATGAACAGCGTAAGTCCCTCCAGAAAGCCCGTGCAAAACCAGAGACCAAGCAGCCTTGACCACAGCGGATTCCGCCGCGCCATCAGCCTTGTCAGTCCAAGCATATAACGTCTCCGTCGCGAAGGTTGTTTGCCGATATACAGGGAAATGACGAACACGGCCGCGAAGACGGTCAGAGTCAAGCCGAAGGCGTACAGGTAACCGGTCAAGCTCATGCTTCCTCCGATCAGCCATCCGCCCGCGAGCGGTCCGATCAAGCCGGCTCCGGTCAAGGTCACCGTGCTGATACCGACATATCGAACCCGGTTCATCTTGGCCGACACGTCGTACAGCAGCACCAGAATGCCGGCCCAGTAGAATCCGACCGCAAGCCCTTGGCAAAGCGCGATCGCGCCATATATTCGGACAATTCCATCCCCGAGAATCAGGATCAGGGCAAAAAACGTCATGTGAAGAATCAGACTGATCCGCAGCGTATGCAGCCGGTCATATCTTTTGGCGACGCCTCCCCCTATCCAGAAGCCCAGCGGCGTCAGCGCGTAGAACAATGCATTATATACGAGATTAAGCGTGAACGATTCGCTGAGCCGCAAAAAATAGATGTTGAAAAACGTAACGGATACGGAGCTGCCGAAAATGAACAGCCCATGCATCGCCAAGGTCAAGACCGCATCCCGCGGCATGCGGTCCTTGCGAATATCCATGCATCAAGCTCCCCCGGAACACGGATGAACGTCGGCCGCTCTTATTTAAAGCCGGTCATCGTTAATCCTTTGATGAATTGCTTCTGGAAGATCAGGAAGATGATGACTACCGGAATCATGATCAGCACCGCGGCCGACATGACGACGTTGTAGTTCACCACGTTCTGCCCGTTGAAGAACACGAGCGCCAGCGGAACGGTCATTTTCGACTCTTCGTTCAAAATAATCAGCGGCCACAAATAGTTGTTCCACGCGGCCATGAACGAGAAGATCGCGAGCGCCGACAACGCCGGCTTGATCTGCGGCATGACGAGCGACCAGAACGTGCGGAACTCGGAGGCCCCGTCCATCCGCGCCGCTTCGATCAATTCGCTCGGAATCGCTTCGATGAACTGCTTGGCCATAAAAATGCCGAAAGCGCTAACCAGATAAGGAATGACGATCGCCGACAGATCGTTAACCAGGTTAAGCTTGGAAATGATGACATACATCGGAACCATCACGATTTGAAACGGCACCATCATGGTCGCCAAAATGACGACGAACAACAGACGCTTGCCGCGAAACCGGAACTTGGCGAAAACGTACCCGGCCAACGCGCTCGTGAACATCGCGCCGACCGTGACGATGGCCGAAGTCGACAGGCTGTTGAGGAACCAGCGAAAGAAAGGCACCTCTCCCAGCACTTTCTTGTAGCCCGCCAGAGTCGGCTTCTGCGGAAGCAAATGATTGGACGCGGTCAAAATTTCCGAATTGCTCTTGAACGAGGTGAGCACCATCCATAAATAGGGTACGAACATCAGCAACGACCCGATCAACAGCGCCGTAAACAGCAGCGAATAAGACAGCTTTCTTTTTTTCGTCCGCATGTCGTCCTCCTTAATGCTCCCATTGGGATCGCCCGATTCGCATTTGGATCAGGGTCAGAACGAGAATAATCAGCAGCATGACGAACGCCATGGCGGACGCGTAGCTCATGTTCATGTACGTGAAGGCTTGATCGTAGATGTTCAGCGCCAGAACGTAGGTTTCATACAAGGGTCCGCCCTTGGTCATGATCTGGAACTGAGGGAACATCTGGAAATAAGAGATGCTTGTCATAATGAAGACGAACAGCATCGTGCGGCTGAGCATGGGCAGCGTAATGCTCCAGAAGACGTGCCAGGGAGAGGCGCCGTCCAGCTCCGCCGCTTCATAGAGAGACTCGGGAATGGAATCGAGCCCGGCCATGAACAGCACGATATTGTAGCCGACATCGGCCCATAGCGTCATGATGATGACGGACAGAAGCGCCGTGGACGGGTCTGTCAGCCAATCGATCTGGGGCAGCCCCAGCATCTGGAACGCCATGTTCACGACCCCGCTGTCCGCGTTGAACATCGTTGTCCAGATGACCGCCGAGCCGGCCAGCGGCGCGATCGCGGGGAGGAAGAACATCGTGCGAAAGCTGTTTTTCCAGAATCGGCCCCGAATCTTGTTAATGCCTACCGCAATCATCAACGTGAACGCGATATTCGCCGGAATCGCCACCAGGACGAAGACGAAGGTGATCCGCAGCGATTTGTAGAACAGCTCGTCGGCAAACAGCTCCCGAATATGCTTCAAGCCCGCGAACGGAACGTTAGAGGATAAGGGTGAATAGTCAAAAAACATCAGCACGGTGCCGATTCCGATCGGGAGAATGGAAAATACCGCAAACAAAAGAACGATCGGCGCCAACGACAAGAAAATAAACCTTCGCTCGGATACTTGCTGCTTCGACATCTATGAACCGCCTCCAATCGAGGATCGGGAGGTCCGAACGTCTCCCGATCCCGCATCATCGCTTATTGCTTGGACTTCAACATTTTGTTGATGTCCGTCTCCGCCTTCTTCAGACCGTCCTGCAAGCCCTTCTTGTTGTAGGCGATCGCGGCGAACGTATCGATGATGACCTTGAAGAAATAGTCCCGGTCGGCCAGCGGCCCGATCCAGCGGCCGTTCGGAAGAGCTTCCACGGCCGCCTTGACGTGCGGCGCGCTCTCCAGATACTTCGGATCCTCGGCAACGTGCTTATTCGCCGGAATGGAAGAGGTTTGAAGATTCCAGGCGAGCGCGTTCTCCTCCTCCATCATGAATTGAACGAACTCCCAAGCGGCTTGACTGTTCGGACTTTGCTTGGATACGACCTCTCCCCAGCCCGATTCGGAGCTGAACACCGCCGGATGATCCGTGAAGGACGGAATCGGCATATAATCGAAGTCTTGAACGTTAAACGTGTTGATCCCTTCGGCTATCGTCCAAGGTCCCGCCGTCGTCATCGCGGACTGTCCTTTGAAGAACACCATGTAAGGCTCTTCCGTCGTTCCCAGCTTGGACAGGTCGGTGACCTTGTGCACATTCACCAGGTCGACCAGCTCCTGCATCGCCTTCTCGGCCTCCGGCGTGGAGAAGCTGACCTGTGTCCGATCCTCGTTCCAGAAATCGGCGCCCTGCTGCTGAATCAGCGCGAGGAAGTAAAACACGATACTGTCGTTGGAGGTGATGTCCAACCCCCGAACGGTAATTTTATCGCCATTGCGCTTGGTTAATTTTTTGGCGTCCTCGATCAGCTCCTCCCAAGTTGCCGGATCCTTGTCGATGCCCGCTTCCTGGAACATTTTCGGATAACGCAGAGCCGCGCCGTTCTCGATGTTGAACTCGTGGGGAACGCCGTACACTTGTCCGTCGTACTGAAATCCGCCGATGGCTGCAGGATACACTTCGGCTTCCAGCTCGGCTCCGTTCGGCGCCGGCTCCAGCAATCCGTTCTTCGCGTATTCCCGCACCCAGGTGCCGAACATTTGCACGATATCCGGCGGCGTTTTCGTATTCATCGCCACGCGAATTTTTTGCACGAACGCATCGTACGGAAACACCTGAAGATCGATTGTCACATGAGGCTTCACTTTCTTGTAATCCGCAATCAGCTTTTTGTTCGCTTCGACGAAGGAAGGGCTTTCGTGAACCCACCAGACGAGCTTGATCGGCTTGTCCCCGCCTTCTCCGTCCGTATTCGCGGCGTTGTTGCCGCTGCTGGAGCAGCCTGCAAGCGCAAGGCTTGCCGTCAGCATAAGAGTCATGATCCATTCCAGCGTCTTTTTCATGAAACGTTCCCCCCGATTGAAATGGATGATAAATTCATGCAACGCCTTATCTTCAGCGGTTAACGAAGCTCCGCAATGTACGGCTTCTCCGCTTCATACAGTTCGTCGAACATCGATTGAATTTCTTCGAGAGAGCAGACCGCGGACGTCAGCGGATCGATCATCAGCGCATGCAGCGCGGCCTCCTTGTCGCGATTCAGCACGGCCGACACCGCCAGTTCAAAGAACGCCATATTGCTTCGGCACAAGGCGGCCAGATGCTCCGGCAGCTTCCCGAAATGGGTCGGATGAATCCCGTTGCGATCGATCAGACAGGCGACCTCGACGACTCCGTCGTTCGACAGATTGTCGATTAATCCGCGATTGGCGACATTGCCGTAGATGACCTTCGGGGTATGATTAATCATTGCGTCCATAATGACGGCTGCGTACTCATTGGAGGATTCGAAGCTGATTTCTTCCTCTCCGGAAATGCGGCGCAAAATTTGCTCGTCGTTCTCCTGTCTCCAGATCGGCCAATTGTTGGCGTAAAATCCGGTGCCCCCGTTGTAGCCGACTCCGCAATGCCGTTCGAGCAAGTCCTCGCGCTTGCGATAGTAAGGAATATATTCCGAGAAATGACCGCTCGATTCGGAGACGAACGCGCCCAAATACTTCATGGCATCCAATCTTACCGGGTCCTTCCTCAGAAGCTCGGGATTTTTCATCCTCTCTTTCAGCTCGGGATATAGATCCTGTCCGTTCCGGGACAATTCCGTGAACCAGGACATATGGTTGATGCCCCCTGCCTTCCACTTCAACTCCTCGTACGGAACGTCCAAATACTTCGCAAGCTGCGAGGACGTATTCTGGATCGAGTGACATAAGCCGACAACGGGGATCTGCGTCGTTCTGACGGTCGCCAGCGTCACCGCGGACATCGGATTCGTATAGTTCAGGATCACGCAATCTGGACAGTAGGCTTCGATATCACGAACGATTTCCAGCCAGGCCGGAAGCGTTCTCAGCGTTTTGAACAGCCCACCCGGTCCCAGCGTATCGCCGATGCATTGCTTCACCCCGTACTTCAACGGAATCTCGTATTCGTACTTGACGGTTTGCAGCCCGTGTACTTCGATTTGATTAATGACGAAGCTCGAGCCGGGAAGAACTTCCTTGCGATCCGTGGAAGCGACGACGTTCCAGCTTCTGCCCGCGAGGGATACGACCTTCTCTACCAACTGCCTGGCCAGATCCAACCGTACCGGATCCAGGTCGATCAGGCCGACCGTCACGTCGTTGCCCAGATTCGGAATGTTGATCATATCCACGACGATATCCTTGGTGAAACTGCTGCCTGCTCCTATAATCGTCACTTTGTTCATGAGTTTACTCCTTTATGCTTCTGTTTATTTGGGCCCAAATTCACTGATTATTTTCGTAAAATTTTCGCCCAAAGTTTCTAAGACCATCTTAATTCCTTTGGGGCAAAGCTGTCAACGAGAAAGTTGGATTTTTAACGGAAGAACGTCTCTCATAGCGAAAAGCCGCTTTCCCGACTTCGGAAAAGCAGCTTCTTTACGGTCTTGCACTATTCGGATTTTTGCCTATGGTTTGGGCAGTGTCGAAGAACGCCTGATCTTCAATTCGTAGGGAAGCAGCGCCTTAATCGGGAAGCTGAGCCTGCCATCCAAATAATCGGACAACAAATAGGCCGCCGTCAGGCCGATCTCATATTTGGGAACATGAATCGTAGATAACGGAGGGGAGGTGTATTGCGAAATCTCGATATTGTCCACTCCGAAAAACGCGATATCCTCCGGCACGCGCAGCCCGACTTCCGTCACGGCGCGCATGGCCGCAATAGCCATGACGTCGCTTGCCACGAAGAACGCAGTCGGCAATTCGGCCGGCGACTCCCGCACCAATCGGCTCATCAATTCAAAACTGGTCTCGATCTGCCATTCGGCGTTCAGAATCCATTTTTCCTCCGGCTCGATGCCGGCTTCGAGCAATGCGTAGCGATACCCCCGGAATCGCTTTTCGCGGGACATGTCTCCGGACAGCCCCAGACCGCCGATGAAGCCGATCCTTCGGTGGCCTTGCCCGATCAAATGCCTGACCGCCGCTTGGGAAGCGGACACCCGGTCGTAGGAAACCGTCGGAATGGTCGGGTCGTTCACGTCGACGCCGACGATGGTCGGAATATGTTTTTTTAGCGCCTCGTAGATCGGCGGATCGATTCCTTCAATGACAACCGCTCCGTCTACCTGGCTGTCCTGAATGATCTGCTCCTGCACGGAAGGATCCCGGAGCTCGTCCCTCGTATGAATGAAAGCCAGACTGTACCCTCTGTCGGACAGACCTTTCTCTATGCCTTTTAACACGAGCGAAAAGTAAGGATACGAATAGTTTTCCTGAGGGAGCGAAATAATGCAGCCGGCGCGCTTGTTCGGGACCGGCTTGGCGCCCCCGTCTCCAACCGAACGCCTCGACCACCCGCTCGTGCGGTACCCAAGCTCCTTGGCGGCAGTTAATATTTTTTCTTTCGTAACGGCGTTGACGATCTTGCTGTCATCGTTGTTCAGCACCCGGGATACGGTCGATATCGAGACGCCCACCTTTTCGGCAATATCTTTTAAAGTAGCCACCTTTTCACCGCCTTATTTTTTGGGCCCAAATCGAACTTCTTCATCATAACGAAAATAGACCGCGCCTGTCAAACGGTAATCAAAGCGAAAAAGCACTCCATTCCTTATGCAGGAATAGAATGCTTGCTTGCGATGGTGGTGCCGACTAGAGGACTTGAACCCCCAACCTACTGATTACAAGTCAGTTGCTCTACCAATTGAGCTAAGTCGGCTTATAGAATTTCTAGGCTCACAAGAAAAGATAATACCATCTTTCGACACGCAACGCAAGCGTTCAGCGATCATCGCCAAATTCCTTTTAAACCTTCTGATATCCCATAGTTCTAAGCGATACGGCTACCGCTCTCCAGAACTCCATCGTGCCGGTCGGATCGCTCATCTGCGCCACGACGCTCTCTCCGAATTCGCTCACGAACCATTTCGGCGCGGGAATTTTGGCGGTCGCGGATTCCAGCTGCTTCGTCAGCGACTCCGCCGTTCCGGCCAGCTGCGCGACTTGCGCGCTCAATTGCTCGAGTGCTTCCCTTTCTTCCTTTGTCATCGGCTCATCCTCCTCGGCGTAACGGCCGTAAAATTCCGCCTCCATCGCATTCAGATCGACATTGCCCGCGATTCCCGCCACTCGTCCCTTGTCCGAGTATTGGAAGATCGCCCACCTGTCCCACGTGGAATTGTTCATCGGCTTGTCGACGCCGTAATGGGCGATCCAGAGCGGCCACCCCGCCAATTCCTTGCCCAGATACGTCCGGGCGAAGCTCGCTCCGCTGTAGATCATCGCGCGTCTTCCGCTGGCCCGTTCCAGCTCCGTCAGGAACGCCGCGCACCACTGAGTCAGCGATCTCGCGCCAAGCCTGGACGCCTCGCCCTCCACATCAAGCACGAGCGGCCAGTGACAAGGGTAACCGGCAACGGTCGAGGCGAAATGCCGCGCCTCCTTGACCGCGTCATTATTGTTTTCGGGTCGGGCGTAATGGTAATACCCGACTTTAATTCCCGCCGAGCTTGCCGACAGCGCGTTCGCCCGAAGCCGGGAATCCACGCCGGACACTCCTTCGGTGGCCTTGATAAACACATATTTGACGCCGTCCGCCGCGACCTTCGACCAATCAATGGCTCCCTGCCAGTGGCTTACGTCGATTCCTTTCACATTCGTGCTGCTCCTCGCCTGCATTCCACACTCCCCCCCTCCTCCATGCTTGTATCCTATTCAGGAACCGTCTTGGCGGAGGCGGCGCTCGTACAGACGGTTTTACGGTGTCCGGTCCGGGAACGCAAAAAGCGCGCCTCCGAAAGCCTCGGAAGACGCGCCGTTAAAGGATTTATTTAGTGGTGCTGATGAAGGGATTCGAACCCCCGACCTACGCATTACGAATGCGTTGCTCTACCAGCTGAGCTACATCAGCAAATCCTTTATTATCTTAGTCATTTCGGGAGCAAAAGTCAAGCGATTTTGCTCTGGTTTTTTATGGTTTTTCATCAGACGACATGAAACGTTCTGTTCGAGCGCACTTCACGCCGCTCCGATGCCTCGTTCCCCGTCGATTGTTCGCTGCCGACTCCGCTGATCATCAGGTGCAGCTGGCGCTTCAGATCGACTTCGTACGGCTTGGTCAGCAGCTCGCCTTCGGAGGAACGGATGACGCGGACGATCGGGCGCTGCTTCGTGTCTTCGTGAAGCGCGGAGACGACGCCCAGCTCGCCCGTGCTGAGGCGCACCGACGTCCCCCTCGGGAACAACGCCATGTTGTCGCGCAGCCTGCACACCTTGTCCGTGTCGTACAAGGTTCCGGCGCCTCCATACAGCACTTCCAGAGCTTCGTGCGGCAGCATCGGAACGCCGTTGCCCCGCCCGTTGACCAGCGTATCGAACATGTCGAAAATGCTGATCCACTGATGGTGCGGATGAATTTTTCTCCCTTCCAGCCCGAACGGATAACCGCTGCCGTCCAGTCGCTCGTGATGGAACAGAGCGCAATGGGCCGCCATAATCGGAAAGCCGCTGTCCCGAAGCAGCTTGTAGCCGAGCTCCGCATGCTTCATATAAGATTGGTCGTTCTGCGTCACGCGCGACTTCAAGCCTTCCGGAAGCTGCAGTCTGCCGACGTCGTGCAGCATCGCGCCGATTGCCAGCGCATGCAGATCCTCGGAATCCAAACCTTCTTCCAAGCCGAGACGGGTCGCGCAGACGCCCACGTTCATCGCATGCTCGAGAAAATGCTGCTTATCCCCGTCCGTCAGCGTCGTCGTCAAATGCACGGGCAAGCTGAGATCGTTACGGCGAGATTTCAAGTCGTCCACCAGCAGCTTCGTCGCATCGTATACGAAACGAACGACGTTCGGAGACAACTTCTCCTTTTCGCTGCTCAACAGCTCGTCCATCACGTGGGTCAGCGCACCGTGCAAGACGATCACCGTCTCGTCGCGAATCGCCTGATCCGGAGCGATATCTTCCGTGCCCTGCTCCTCGATATGGAGATACGGCATCCCTAACTGCTGCAATCGCTTGATCGCATGTTCAGTCAGTACGAATCCTCTTCCGGCCAGCACGTGGCCTTGTTCCGTATAGATCGATCGTCCCAGCTTCATTCCCGGACGGCATTGACTCGTGTGCATGATGATCATGCTTTCCACTCCCTTTTTCGGCTTGCAAGAGGCCTCGCATCCCCGTTTCATGGCCTAATCGTATCGAACCCTCGCGTCATATGACCAGTGACCCCTGTCACCGTTTCCGTCATGTATGCGGTTAAAGGGAGATTCGGAAAGAGTTGCGTCTGTTCAAATTCACGCGATGCTCTATAATGGAAAAGAAAGGGGAGAAAGTACGCATGCTTAAAGTATTGATTGCCGACGATCAAGCGTTGATGAGAGACGGCCTGCAAACGATTCTCCAGCTGGAGGACGACATAGAGGTCATCGCCACCGCCGAGAACGGCGAAGAGGCTTGCCGGCTTGTCGGAGTCCACGATCCGGATCTGGTCCTGATGGACATCCGCATGCCGGTCATGAACGGGATCGAAGCGGTCAAGAAGCTGCGCGCCGAATCCCCGCATACGAAAGTGCTCGTACTGACGACATTCGACGAGGATGAATACATTATCGAAGCTCTGGCAAGCGGAGCGGTCGGTTTTCTGCTCAAGGACATTCCGACCGAGAAGCTGCTGCAAGCGATCCGCGATGCGGCGCAAGGAGAAATCATGCTCCCCTCGGCGATCGCCGTCAAGCTGGCCGCCCGACTGGCTTCGCCCTCGCCCGCAGCCGGCAAGGCTCCCGCTGCTCGCTCGCGCGGACGGACCGCCGATCTGAAATTCACCAACCGCGAGATGAGCATCATCGCCTTGATGGTGGAGGGCCGCACGAATAGGGAGATCGCCCAGTTGCTCTTCATGAGCGAAGGCACCGTCAAAAATTACATCAGCGCCATCTACGACAAGATAGGCACGAACGACAGAACGCAAGCCGTCATCTGGTTAAAAGACATGACTATTATATGACCGCCGTCACTAGGCCGCTTCGTTCGCCGCAGGTACAATGATAACAGCGTCGCAAGCCGGGGCGCGCCCGTTGGAGGAATGAAGTTGGTCGGAAGCGGCGTTCGCAATCATCTGCCGTTGTTGCGCATCTTGGCGGTATTGATCGGCCTTCATGTCCTTTTGGCATGGAGTTTGGTCGTTATGGGGCGCGGCTTCAACTCCACCGGACTGCCCCAGAACGCTTGGAGCTGGACTCCCGCTTCGACTCAGGATTCCGCGACTCCATCGGAGGGCTGGCTTCCTTATTCGGACAAGCCCGGGCATCCGTCGAACTCCTCCTTTTACTGGCTTCGCGTACCTCTCGATCCGACCGGCTTCCGAGACCCCCGTTTATTCGTTCTCAACGCGGTCGCCCTCTCCGTATACGACGGCAGAGAGCTGCTCTACGCCTACGACCCGAAAGACCGTAACCATAGATTAAACCTCCTGTATCACTGGAACCTCGTTCCGCTATCGGCGCCGGTTCCCTCCGAGATTTATATGCTGCTCGACGACCGGAGGCTCGATCGGCTTCCGTTGTTCATCCGCCAGGTTTCCTACGGGGATTTCGTATCCTCCCTGATTCGGAAAGAAACCTACGCATTCGTCTTGTTCGCGCTCTTCCTGTTCAGCGCATGCTTGGCCATGGGCCTGTACGCCATTCGCCGGGAACGACTCCATCTCTACTTCGCGCTGATGGCGCTATGCGGCTGTTACGCGGCGATTGCCCGGACCTATCTGCTTCAGCTGTTCTGGGATCAGCCGTGGCTGAGCTATCTGGACTTCGCCATTTTCCCTCTCGGGGTGTTCGGATTTCTGGGCATCATCATCGAAGTGCTCGACAAGAAGCTTACCGGATCGCTTCGAGGAATCAGTCGAATCATTCTGGGCTTCTCGCTCCTCTCGCTCTCGAGCGCCTTCGTTCTGGACGTCGAGTGGTTCGGGTGGCTGCTCAGCTATCCCATGCTTGCCATGTTCCTGGTTACGGCGGGTTATCTGTTCCACGCTCTATGGAGAGCTTATCAGCAAAGACAGGGCCCGGAATCGATCTGGATGATGGCTGGCTTCTTCATCGTGACCTCTACCGCGCTTCTATACGTTGTCCGTACTTATTTGTCGGTCTTTTTTGCGAAGATGCGCTATAGCTTGCCGTTCTTGAACGTGCTGGAATACGACTTTCTGTCCATTTCCCTGCTCCTGTTCTTAATCTGTCTGGTGCGCGTCATCCTGTACCGTTTCGGGCAGATGAACGTTCGGCTGAAGCAGTTTAACCAAGCTTTGGAGACCAGCGTCCAGACCCGTACCGCAGAGCTGCAAGAGAGGGAAGAGCAGCTTCGCGAAGCGAACGTCCGGCTGTCCGGCACGATGAGAGACACGGCCGAGTCGATCGCCTCCTCCATCGTTCTAGAGGAACGTCATCGGCTGACCGGAGCGATCCACGACACGATCGGCCATTCCTTGACGGCGACGCTTGTTCAATTGGAAGCCGCCAAACGGCTGCTTCCCCGCGACCCGGAGCTGGCTCTCTCCAAGCTGGACGCTTCGCAGCAATTGGTCAGAAGGGGCTTCGAAGAAGTCCGCGACTCCGTCCGTCTGCTCCGGGACGACTCTACCCGTTACGATCTGGCCGCCGCGATTCGGCAACTGATCGAGGAGACCGCCGGATCGACGGGAGCCGTTATCGACAGCCGGATTTCCGAGCTGCCGGACAGCTTCTCGACGCTGCAGAAGAGAGTGATCTTCCAAGCGCTTCAGGAAGGCTTGACCAACGGCTTGAGGCATGGCGACAGCCGACGGTTCGATTTTGAGCTGACTGTCGACGATACCCGGCTTTATTTCCGTTTGGCCAGCGACGGAAGAACCTACCTTCCTTCCGAATACGGATTTGGCTTAAGGGCAATGTCCGAGAGAATTGCCGATCTCGGTGGAGAAATGGTCATCGAGCCGGGCGACCCGGGCTGCGTGCTAACGCTGTCGCTGCCCTGCCCGTCTTCCGAGGATACCGGGAAAGGAGCGAGGCAGGCATGAGCAGCGCAAGCTTCTGGGGAAGCCGATTTCCCCTGTATCGCGCGTTAGCGATTTTGATCGTTCTGCTGATCGGCTTCGGTTTCACCTTGTCCGCCTTCCAGCGGAATAACGAGCTGATCTTCTCGCTCCGGGGCAAGGACTGGCAGATGGCCCCCGCTCCATCCTTCAGCGATGCGCGGCCTCCCGAATCCGGCTGGCAAAGCTACAACACGAAGGAGATACGGGCCGAACAAGCGTATTGGCTTCGGATACCGTTGCCGGCCGCGAAGCTGGACGACCCCCATCTTCAGATTCGCAATTTCTCCAGCATGAAGGTGTACGACAGGGGAACCATCCACTACGAATACGCGTATAACGCCGCCGACAAACGGACGAAGAACGGGTTCAGCTGGAAGTTCATTCCGCTGTCCGCTCCTTTGTCCGACGAGATCTATTTGCTTGTCCAGTACTCGAAGCATTTTCCGATAGATAGCCGGATAGGGCTTGGAAACAAAGCCGATCTGCTCGACGCGATGTTCCGCTACGATATCGACAACCTGGTGTTGGGGTTTCTCCTTCTGTTCTGCAGCTTGATCGGATTGGGGCTGTTTGCGAGCCAGCGCGACGCATTGTATCTGTACTTCTCGCTGCTGTCTTTTACCGGCGGCTTCGGAGCGCTCGTGTGCAACCATCTGTTCATGGTCCTATGGAACAGTCCGGTTCCCGGCCACTTCCAGGATGCCTGCATGCCGGTTGGCGCCTATGCGTTCATTGGCGCGTTGTCGCATTTGTATCCGGATATTTACAGGCGCGTGCTCCGTTTCTTCCGCAGGCTGCTGCTGCTCTACTCCGCGTTGACGATTGCCAGCGCGCTGTTCAGCTTCGCCGCCTACGTCCAGGCGGTCGTCGCTTTCGCTCCGCTGTTCCTTGTCGTCTTATCGCTGGCCTTTTGGACGATGAGTACCGCTTATCGCGCAAAGCAAGATGTGGAGTCCGTCTGGATTCTTGCCGGCTTCCTGTCTTTGGTCACGATTACAGGCATTCATATGTACCGGGTCGCGCTGTACACGTTCTTCCCGCGCGAAGTGAATGCCCTGCTGCGCTGGATGTTCGAGCTGCCGGTCGATTTGCTCTTCTGGGGACTGTTCGCGTTCGTCGTCTGCCTGATTCGCGTCATCGTCCATCGCTACACGGCCATGAACCGGCAATTGACCGAATTCAATCGGTCGCTGGAACAAGCCGTTCAGACACGAACGGCGCAGCTAAGGGAGCGAAAGGAACAGCTCGAATCGGCTCACGAAAACCTGGGGGCGTCCATACGGGAAAATGCGGAGGCGTTGGCGGAGGCGATGAGGCTGGAGGAAAGGCACCGGATTACCGGCAGCATTCACCATACGGTAGGACAGACGCTCAGCGCCACGATCGTGCAGCTGGAAGCGGCCAAACGCTTGATCGAACGCGACCGCCTTCTGGCGGAGGAGAAGCTTGAATCGGCGCAAAGCCTTATCCGCACCGGGCTGGAGGATATACGCCGATCCGTCCGCATTCTGCGGGAGGACGACTCTTATTACGATCTGGTCGGCTCGCTCGGAGCGTTGTTCCGGGATGCCGAACAATCCCGCGGCTGCATCGTCGAATACGATTTCAATTCCGATTCTCTCCCTGACACCTTGGACACTTTGCAGAAAAGGGTCGTATTCCAGACGCTCCAGCAAGGAATCGATCTCGGGGTGAAAATGAATCGGGGCCGCCCCTGCAGCTTCCGGCTCTCCGTGCATATGGACGCGGCATGGATGAACCTCCGTTTTGTCCGCCTGGACGCCGCTCCTCCTTCAGCTGCGGATCTGGAATTCGGCTTGCAGACGATCGCGGAACGGGCCGAACGAATAGGGGGAAGCCTGACGAGCGAGACAGACCGCTTGGGCTTCGCGCTTAAGCTGTCTCTGCCTCTCGTATCACACGATTCCTTCGACCTGCATAGACTGGGATGATGACAATAGCCCATGCAGGCAAGGGGGAATGCAGATGAACGGACAGACGTTAATGCTGCCGATCCGAACGCGAACGTTCACCGCGAAGAACGTCAAGGTTAACGTGCCCTACGTGAGCGGCGGAACGTCGCTCGCGGCGCAGGAGAAGATGAACGACGCGATCGCGGAAGCGACGCAGCGGCTCATGAAGGATCAGGGCTTTCCCAGCGACGACATCCAGCAGATGGACGGCACTTACGAAATCAAGACGAATGAGAGAGGCGTACTCAGCCTTTCTCTTCTGAACTATGTTTTTACGGGCGGCGCCCACGGCAACACACTGCAGCGCTCGCTTACGTTCGACGCCGACACCGGCCTCAGCTACAAGCTCGGCGAGCTGTTCAAGCCGGGAACCGACTACAAAGCCCGCTTGAACAAAATCATCGAAGCGCAGATCAAGTCCCGGGATATGCCTCTGCTCGGTCCCTACCCCGGCATCAGCGACGACCAGGAGTTCTATATCGCCGACAAATCCCTGGTCATCTACTTTCAACTGTACGATCTCGTCCCTTACGCGTGGGGCTTCCCCTACTTCCCGATCTCGGTGTTCGAAATCCAGGACCTCATCGACGAAGACGGCCCTCTCGGCATGATGATGTATTGACAGGAACGGCGAGGAAAGCGGCTGTCTCATAAGTAAGGGCGTACAAGATTATCGATGAAAAAAGAAGGGCATCTATCTCCTGGAGACTGCCTCATACGGTCCTGAAACCGCCCTGTGACGGGTTAACCAATCAAATTTCAGGATCGGGGTTCGGGGTCCCCGCAAAGTAATCGGAATAAGCTTCGAAGCTTAACGTCACTTTGTGGGGTATCTTGCAGCGGAAGGAGATAGATGCCCATTACCCTGCATCCATCGATAATCGTTTAGTACGCCTCTTTTTACTTATGAGACAGCCCCTTCAGTCTACCATTTGCCCGCATCGATCTCGGATGGCTTTAGTCCCGCCCAGATGTTCGGCACGTCTACCGTTTCCGGATGCTCGAATACGAGGAAGGCGGTCGGCAAGTATCTCTCCCCGGACGAAGAGGACGGCTTGTTGACGATCTCTCCGCCCTCGGTGACGAGCACAGTCGAAGAGCCTCCGTCCAGATTGGCCGCGATGACCGCGCCATGCTCAAGCAGAATTTCCTGCGCGTCGTACAGCGTGGCGCCGATGCTGTATCCCGGCTGCCTCCCGTCGATGAGCAGGAACAGAATCGCGCCGTCCTCGCGCTGTCCCATGACGGTGCGCGGCGCGACTCCCCATCCTTGCGAGCGATTCGGAATCAGCCCTTTGCCGTTCACGATGATTCTCGGCGAGAAGCTGACCGCTTCGGAGATGCCCAGCTTCATCAGCTCGTCGATCGAATATTTGCCGGCAAGCATCTTGCCGTCCTTGTCGATGCCGACGATCTGCACGCTCTTCGCGCTGCCCAGGCCGTTGTAGTAAATCTTCCCCTGACTGATGACAAGTCCGATCGGCTTAAAGCCGTTGCCTCTCCAGTTCGGATCGGCGAAGCCTCCCGCGTTCACCCCCGCAAGCGCGCCCGTCCGTTTCACCATGCTGGACACCTTCTCGCCCCGTCCCGTTTTGCCCGGCACGACAAGCCGCACTTTTTTCGGATCGCGCACCGTCAGCAGATAGCCGTGAAACCCTTCCCCGTCAACCTCCTTCACGGAGATCAGTTCCTCGGGCACCTGTCCCTCCGACGCCTGCTCCCCTTCGGCCGGAATCGTATGCGTATCGCGTTCCTCGCCCATCTCTTCGAACTGCTGCGCATACCGGGCGACTCGCTCCCGAAGCGCCTTCTCGCCGATAATGTATTTCGCCCATTCCCTATGCTGCGTCGTGATGAGCGAGTCCGCCAGCATATAACGATACGTATTGCCCGATGGGGTGAGATAGAACCAGGCCGCGAACAGAACAACGGACAAGCCCCCCGCGACAAAAACGAATTTGTATAAGCTCCACAACAACGATCGCTTTCTTCTGACCGTCTTTCTGCCGCCGGCAGGCGCGGCCGTCTTCGCGCTGCTGCCGCTTGCGGATAACGAAGACGCCTTGGAGGATCTCGGCGGTAATGGCTGCATGGACGTCCACGCTCCTATGCTCTCTATATATTGTACCTCCTTTATACGAGACTCGAAGCGAGGTTGTTGCTTACGCAACAAAAAAAGCCGCGTGAGCGGCCAGAACGAACCGTTTCTATCGAGTTCTTCCTTATCGCGGAGGAGCCTGCTATTCCCACTCGCTCGAACGCGGATGCCGCAGCCAGTCCTTCCTCTGCCGCGCAAACGACAGACGGCTATAGCTTGGGCTGTTTAACCGCCAGCTTCGTCCTTTCCAGCGCTCGTATGTTCTCCTCGTAATTCTGCGTGACCAAACCCACGTACAAAATATCGATGACATTAAGCTGCGCGATCCGCGACGCCATCGCTCCGAGCCGATAGTGCTTCTCCAAATTGCTCGTGAACAGAGGAATGTCGGCCAATTCAGCAATCGGGTTGCTGCCGAACTGGGTCAGCGAGATGAGCACGGCTCCTCGCTCCTTCGCCACCTGAAAAGCATGCAGCACCCCTTCATTATGGCCCGTGTACGAAATGCCGAGCACCGCATCCTCCTCGGTCAAGCCCGAAGCGATGATCGCCTGCATGTCCTCGCTGTATCCGACCTCGCACCATTTGTTGAGCCGCATCACCTTGATCTTGAAATCCTCCGCCACGACCGACGACGCCCCGATGCCGAATACGCCGATCTTTCTTGCGACGGCAAGACGCCGAATCGCCTGTTCAACCGAGTCTTTGGACAGCACGCTCACCGAATCCTTGATCGACTTGGCGTTGTTGTGCGATACGAATTTGATCAACTCCTCCGTGTCGCCTCCGACGCGGAAAAGCTGGTAATCGTCCCCGACCTCGCCCGACAAAGCCAGATCCGCCGCGATCCGCAGCTTTAGCTCCTTGAAGCCGTTGCACCGCAGCGAGCGAGCCATCCGGACAATCGTCGCCTGGCTCACCTTCGTCTCGTTGGCCAGCTTCTGAACGGACATGTCGATAATGTCCTTGGGATGATCCAGAATATAACGGGCCACTCGCTGCTCCATGGACGGCAGCGTATCGTATGCGCCTTCTATGCTGACAAGCAAACCTTTAAGCATATCATCACCCTCACCCTCTGCCGACCGCATCTGAGGCCCATTCTAGCTTTTCATCCCCGTAATGGCAATACCTCGAACAAAAGAACGCCAAAATACCTTTACGAGCGCATACGCCTCCCTGAATTGTAAGGTATAATGGAGTGGACAAACGCGAAGATCCAGGAGGAACGAACCTTGAGCGCCCACGAAAATAATACGATTCGCACCTATACCGACGGCTTCCCGCTGTACGAGCTGAAGGAAGAAAGCACCGATTCGTCCTTCGTCGTCTGCCCCGAGCGCGGGGGAATCGCAACGAGCTGCCGTCTGCACGGACAAGAGCTGTTTTACTTGGACCGGGAGACGTTCCTGAATCCGCAGGCGAATATCCGGGGAGGCAATCCCGTTCTGTTCCCGATCGCGGGCCAGCTCGTAAACGGGGAATACGAATGGAACGACACGACGTACCGGATGAAAAACCACGGAGTGGCGCGGACTGCCGCATGGGAAGTCGTGGAGACCGGCACATCGGGCTCGGCGTCCATTACGTTGTCCCTGCGCAGCAATGCGGAAACTCTGGCCGCATATCCGTTCGAGTTCGAGCTGAGATTCACTTATCGTCTCAAGGACGGCATTCTCTCGATCGAACAGAAATACCGCAACCTGTCGAATGAACCGCTGCCGATGGTCGCCGGCTTCCATCCGTATTTCGCCACGGAAAGCAAAAATCTCACCTACGGCACGGACGCCACCCGCATGCTCGATTACAACGACATGCAGGAGAAGCCGTTCGACGGATACTTGAAGCTGGAAGGAATGGTCGAATCGGCGGCGTTGCTGGATGCGCGCAAGCCGGAGATCTCCTTCCCGCTGAGTCAAGGCCGAAGAGTTCGCTTGACTTACAGCGAGCAGTTCCGTTACGTCGTGCTGTGGTCGGTGGAAGGCAAGCCGTTCGTGTGCGTGGAGCCGTGGACGGCGCTGAACGAAGCGCTTAACAGCAAGCAAGGACTGCTGACGGTAGCGCCGGGGGAAACGCTGGAGCTTGCCCTGAACTTCTCTCTGGAAGATTAGCTTACGGCAAAAAGGGGTTGCCCTTAAGTCATGATTATTACTTAAGGGCAACCCCTTTTCAGGACATATCCCGCATTAGCGTTCTCTACGCATTCGCTCCGCCAATCAAGCCGTCCAGACGATTGAAGGTCTCCTCCAGATCGTCGGCAGCATGCTCCTTCAGCAAAGCCAACATCCCTTTCACCAACAAACGATGGCCCGTCGCTGGCTTCTCGACGATCTCCTTCAGCAGAGCAAGCGCGTCGAGCAGGTCGCGCTGCACGTCCTCCCCGCGTTCGGAGGCAGTTGCGACAATTTTCCCTTCTAGCTTGGCCAGCAATTGCAGCTCCTCGGTCACAATCTCTTCCGTTAATCCGGCCATGTTCCGCAGCTTGGCAAGATCCATCGGGGGCAGCATCGGCGTCTCTCCGGAACGAAGCAGCCCGTTCACCAGATCGTCCAGCCGCCGCAATATATACCGGCTTAATTGCCGTTCGTCGAACACCTGCTCCTCAAAAAGAAGCGCTTCGAAATACTGCGACCACATTCCCGACACCAACGCGGACGCATCCGCCAAATAAGGAGCCGCGGGCTCGCCGTAGATCGCGGCCAAGTGGGAGACGTTCCACAGCTGCGATTTCGCGCGAAGCCGGACGATCATCTCCTGGATTGGCGGATGCAATCCGGTAGACGGCTCCTTGATCAGCATCTTCATAAAGTCCAGATGCTTAAGGATGAACCGGTACTGGCGCTCGAGCTGGACGATGAACTTCTCCCGGGGAGGAAGAATCGTCTCCCCGGGCTGCTCCCGCATTTCCATGAACAGCAACTCGCCGTAATATTCAATAAGCGAGACGAGAAGATCGTCCTTGGACTTGAAGTAGAAGTAGATAGAGCCTTTGGCCATTCCCAGCTCGTCGACGATCTCCTGGATCGATGTCGCGTTGAATCCTTTGCGAGCAAAGCAGCGAAGCGCGGCTTCGAGAATCAGCTTCTTCTTATCCTGCACGGCTGTCTACCCTTTCTTGCGACGCCGATTGCCTTAAGCGTTCGCGTTTTTCGGTTTCCTTCTCATTTTCATCAACAGCTCGTAGATGATCGGAACGATCAGAAGCGTCAGCAGCGTGGAGCTGATCAGACCTCCGATAACCGTCACGCCGAGTCCTTTGGAAATAATGCCTGCGCTCTCGAATCCGAACGCCAGCGGCAGCAGGGCGCCGATCGTCGCCAGTGCGGTCATCAGAATCGGGCGAAGACGGGTACCGCCCGCTTCGAGCAGCGCTTCGCGAGTGGACAATCCGTCGCGCTCCTTGTGAATGACGCGGTCGATGAGCACGATCGCGTTGGTCACGACGATCCCGATCAGCATAAGCGCACCCATCAGAGCCGACACGCTGAGCGTCTCGCCGGTCAAGTACAGAGCCACCAATCCGCCGATAATCGCGAACGGCAGGGAGAACATGATCGCGAATGGAGCGAGACCGCCGCCGAACGTAAGCACGAGCGCCAAGTATACGATGGCGATGGCCGCGAGCATGGCCAGGCCGAGCTGCGTAAACGTCTCGTTGATCTGCTCGGTTACGCCGCCGAATTGCACGTCGACTCCGGACGGAAGCTGCAGCTCGTCAACCTTCGCCTGCAGATCGCTCGATACTTTGGCCACATCCGACTTCGTGATGTTGCCGGTCACGTTAACGACCATTTTGCCGTTTTGTCTGGCGATCGAGTTCGGAGATGTTCCTTCTTCAATCGTAGCCACTTCCCCGATCGACACTTCGATTCCGAGCGGCGAGCGCAGCTTTTTGGCCAGAATGTCGTCCGCGCTCTTGTATTCCGCTTGCTCGACCGCGACGTACACGTTGTACCGCTTGCCGTCCTCCTCGATCTGGGTCAGCACCGGACGAATGCGCTGAGGGCTAAGCTCCATCGCGATCTGACCGGCTACGAGCCCGTACTGGCTCAGCTTCTCCTGATCGGCGACGAACGTGTATTGCTCGTAAGTCTTGGACAGGCTTGTTTTGACCTTCTCGAACGAATCGTCGGCATTCATCAGATCGGCGATCTGATTGGCGACCGGAGCGATCTGGTCGAGAGATTCGCCGAAGACGCTCAGGCTGAACTGGCTTCCGCCGAGTCCGCCGGTCTGGTCCATCTCGGCCCATTCTCCCGTCGGAACCGCCTTGCGCAGTTCTTCGATTAGAGCTTCCTTCTTGTCGGCAAAATCCTTCGTCTTGCTGTCGTATTGCAGGAAAAACAATCCCGACTTGGACGGACCCGGCTGCAGCGGATTTTCGCCGCCGACGGAGTATTGTACGCTTGTGATATCCGATTGATCCATAATGATTTTCTCGGCGATGAGCGCCTTCTGCTCTACGTCTTCGATGCGATCGCCCGGGTCGGGGCTGTACGTCACCATCGCGTATTTGTCTTCCTGCTCCGGCAAGAAGCTCGCGCCGATCAGAGGGATAAGGAACAAGCTTCCGACCAGCAGCGCGAACGAGACGACCAGCGTAATGATTTTGTGGTTCAACGCGGCGGTCAAGATGCGGCGATAGCCTTGGGCCATCTTCCCGTTGTTCTCTTCATGGTCGTGGCCTTTGCCTTCCTTTACGCCGTTCTTGAACATCTGATGGGCCAGCATCGGCACTACCGTAACCGCTACGAGCAAGGACGCCAACAGCGCGAATACGATCGTCAGAGCGAACGGCAGGAAAATTTGGCCGACCATGCCGCTGACGAGCCCGAGCGGCAAGAATACGGCGATCGTAACGATCGTCGAGGACATGATCGGAAGGAACATCTCCTTCGTCGCTTCCTTGACCAACTCGGCGCCTTTGAGTTTCTCGCCTTTCAACGACATCCGTCGGTAAATGTTCTCGATGACAACGATCGAGTCGTCGACCACCCGGCCGATCGCGACGGTCATCGCTCCGAGCGTCATAATGTTCAACGTAATGTCGAACTGCTTCAGGAACAGCACCGCGATAATGAGCGACAGCGGAATCGATACGATCGAAATCAGCGTCGTGCGGATGTTTCTCAAGAACAGCAAAATGACGATTACCGCGAACAGCGCTCCGAACAAAGCTTTGCTGAGCATCGTTTCGACGGATTCCTCGATCGGTTTGCCTTGGTCCAGCATGATGTCGAGCTTAAGATCCGTGAACTTCTCCTTCAGCTTATCGGCTTCCGCCTTGACCCCGTTCACCACTTCGACCGTGTTGGCGTCGTTCGCCTTGACGATCTGGATGCCGATAGACTCCGCGCCGTTCGTGCGCGAGATCGATTCGGCTTTGCCTACGGTCTCGATGTCGGCCACGTCTCCGAGCAGTACGGTCGGAAGACCGATGTTCGGCATCTGGGCGTTGTCGATCGCCTCGTCCGTTACCGGAGGCGCGCCGGCATCCGGCAAACCTGCAGCTCCGCCGGGCCCGGCTTGTCCGGCTCCGCCCCCTGCTCCCGCGCCGACAGGAATGACCGGGATCGCGACGTTCTTCAAGTCGTCGATCGTCGTAATTCTGCCGTCGACGACTACCGTCTTCTGCGTCTGGTCGAATTGGAACAGTCCCAGCGGAGCCTTCAGCGCCGAACCTTGGATAATCCCCTTGATCGTATCTTCATTCAAGCCCAGCTCGGCGAGCTTCGCCTGATTAAACTTCAGCGTTACTTCCTGTACGTACTGGCCGGCGATTTGCACGGATGCGACTCCCGACACGCCTTCCAGCGCGGGCTGCGCTTCTTCCGTGACGATTCTCGTCAGCTCTTCCAGGTTCCCATGGCCGGATGCGCTCAAGGAGATGACCGGGAACGAGTTGAACGAAAACTTGGAAATGCTCGGCGCCTGCACCCCTTCGGGCAGCTTGACGTCCGAGGCCGCTTCCCTGAGCTGCGCAACGGCCTGGTCCATGTCTTGCCCGAAGTCGTATTCGATGAAGATCGACGATACGTTCTCCATCGAAGTCGAGGTTATATTTTTGACGCCTTCCGTATTTTTGAGTCTTTTTTCGAGCGGCTCCGTAATATCTTGTACGACCGTATCAGGCGCTGCGCCCGGAGCTACCGTCGTGACGCTAAGGAACGGGAAGCTCAGGTTGGGCAAACTTTCCTGCTTCATGGTCATACCGGAATACAAACCCGCGACGACCACGATAATCGTGATCATCCATAACGCGAATTTGTTCTTAAGCGAAAATCCGATAACACTCTTCATTGTCCTCTTCCTCCTCCAATCTCTCTGATCAAAATCTTATCGAACGATTGGTCGAAAGTCAAATGGACATTATGACAATAGCGCGTATTAACAATGAATTTACTATCGAACGATGGGTCAAATCATTGGGCGACCAGCTATTGAACAGCCGTTCGAAACTAGAGAACCGCCCGCTCCCCTCCGTAGTATCTCCCTTTTTCTAACCTTTCGAATACGGGCGGAAGCTCCGGGAACGGGAGGTTGGCGGACGGTTAGCTCGTGGGGCGGTTCTACTGCGTAAGAAGCGGGAGGTTGGCGGGCGGTTAGCTCGTGGGGCGGTTCTATTGCGGGGAAAGCGCCCGGGAGGGGGGCTGTCCCATAAGTAGGGGCGTAAAAGATTATCGATGAAAAAAAAGTGGGCATCTATCTCCTGGAGACTGCCTCATACGGTCCTGAAATGACCCTGTGACGGGTTTATCCATTCCAAATTTCAGGATCGTATAGCATCGGAGGGAGATAGATGCCCATGACATCATTCCATCGATAATCGTTCAGTACGGCTCTGTTTACTTATGGGACAGCCCC
>NZ_JBEPYQ010000072.1:0-35552 GCF_041641335.1 Cohnella sp.
ATCCCCCCGAGCAGAGTCAAACCGAATCTGATTCCGAACGCGCACGCCAGAAATACCGCAGACAGCTCCAGAATCCCGTGCGGAAGCAAACCTTTTACGACAAGCATGAATACATTCTCTCCGCTCGCGGAGAAGCCCGACAACAAATAGCCCAAGATCATTCCGTTGAGCACCAGCATGGAGATCGGCATCAAGCCGGCCACGATCCCGAATCCCATCGCCATAATCGTCTTAAGAATGTTGTTCGCGGTGATGAGCAGGAAAGCCGTCCATTCCGGATTGTCGGATGTGCGGATCGAATTCGAGATGCCTTCGAGCCCCTTCATCTGCTGCTCCAGATACTCCGTTGGCGCATTCGGCGTTCCCCCGATGACCATTCCGGCGAAAAACAAAATGATCGAGAATATGAAATACGGACGAATTTCCTTCCATGTAAGCAGCAGCCCTGCGCGCGTAAACATAACCTTCCCCCATTCGGCCTACTAATCGAGCGTTCTCAACGTGCGTGATCAAAAGCGGAGTTTTCGAACTGCCGCTATATGAATATCTCTATGGGTCAAGCATACATTGATAGTATCCAAGTCGGCGGCTAGTCCGTTATATGCGCGAAGACCAAGCCGTTAGACCACCCCACTCCGGAAAGGAGCCGATCGAATCCATGAATCATTTTTTCGTATTTAACGGACGGCGCATTAAAAAAGCATTTTTTCTTACCGTAGCGGCCATTCTATCCGTAGCCGTCATTTGGGTCGAGAAAAACAACCTGAGCGTCTTCGCCCCCCATCCCCCGGCTGCCGTGTACAACGTGCCGACGGACCGCAAAGTGATTGCGCTGACGTTCGACATCAGCTGGGGAGAGAAACGGGCCGAACCGATTATCGAGGTGCTTAAGGCGAAGAACGTACAGAACGTCACCTTTTTCCTGTCTTCGCCTTGGAGCAAAGCCCATCCCGACCTCGTCAAGAAGATCGCGGAGTCCGGTTACGAGATCGGCAGCCACGGTCACAAACACGATAACTACAGTCAATACAGCGACGAGGAAATTCGCCGGCAAATTACGATCGCGGACGGCATTTTGCGGGAGGCGACCGGCAAGTCCCCTACGCTGATCCGACTACCTAACGGAGATTTCGACAAGCGCGTGCTGCGCATTGCCGACGAGCTCAATTATAAAGTCATTCAGTGGGATACCGATTCCTTGGATTGGAAAAACCCCGGGGTGGACACGATCGTGAACCGGGTCGTCGAGAGCGCTCACGAAGGAGATATCGTCCTGTTGCACGCCAGCGACTCCAGCAAGCAGACGCACGAGGCGCTGCCGGTCATCATCGACCAATTGCGCGCCAAAGGATACGAATTCGTAACCGTATCCCAACTGATCAACCAGACGGAGACGAAGAGCAAAGTCGTGCAGGACCGTTCAGCCTGGAACGAGCTCGCTTCCCCGTACTTTATTTAGCGGGCGCTGCGACAGGCTGAGCTTCGGCGCGTTGGCCCAATATTTTGTGCAATTGCATGATCTGGTATCCGTTGCAGATGAACAGCGGAATCAGCTGGTACAGCAGCGAAGAGATATCCCCCGTTCTGAACGCGGGAATCGATTCGAGCACGGTGATCGCGACCATGAAGAAGATCGTCGGAATCCAGGCGCCGCCGGACGTCTGGCTGACCTTAAACCATGCGACCAGCGCCGAACCGGCCAACAGAGCCAGCGGAACGACCCAGAACGTCATCGTCGGAAAATTCGAGTCGTATGTCCAATAGCCGATCTCGATCAGGACGAATAATGCCACAAACCCTTGAATCGCCACCCAATAATAAGGACGCTTGAAAATGCTGCGCGCGATATAATTCAACATCATATATGCGAAAAAGCCCATATGCGCGAAAGCGCCGAAAGTCATTCCGATCAGTGCCATCATCAGCACGTAAGACAGCCATCCGCTCGCTTCGACGTTGCGGAAGTCGGGATTGAACAATTGAATGCACACGCTTCCGACTACAGTAACGATGGCGCCGATCAGAATCGTCATGCCGAATAATTTCATCCATTTGCGTAAGCTCAAGTCCGGAAACCTCCTCTAAGTGATCAACTTACATTTTACCATGAACAAGCTAAAAAGCCATGAACAACTCCTTATATTCACAAGGTTGTCGAAGCATACTACAGCCATAAACCCTATGATGGGAGTGGTCGGTATGCGATATCGCTTGCGATGGTTCGGATGTCTGCTTGGCGCTTCCCTCCTGTTGACGTCTTGCGGTCAGGAGTCCGGAGGCGGTGGCGGCGGACAAGTCAGCTACAAAGAAGTCAAATCGATGGTCATCGACATCCTCGGCTCCGAAGAAGCCCAGAAGGCGATGGAGAAAGCCTCCACCGCTCAATACGGCGAAAGCACGCTGCAGATGAAGAGCATGACCCCTTCGGATCAGGCTCAGGTCAGATTGGCCGTCAAGGACGTCCTGACCGCGCCGGAATATTCCACCGTGCTGGAAAGCATTATGCGCGATCCCAAGTTCGCGGGAGAATTCGCCAAAGCGGTCAGCAAGGACAACAAGCAGATTCATAAGGATTTGATGAAGGATCCGTCTTATCAGAAGGAACTCGTAGATATGTTTAAGACGCCGGAAATGGCGAAAGTCCTTAGCGATTCGATGAAAAATCCCGACGTCCGCAAAGTGATCATGGGTTCGGTCACCGAGCAGATGCAAAATCCGCTGTTCAAGCTGGAGATCATGAAGCTGCTGCAAAGCGTCGTGAAGGAAGAGCTGACTCCTAAGCCTCAGAAAAAAGAGGAAAAGAAGGAGGAAGGCGGAGAAGGCGGCGGCGAGGAAAGCGGAGAAGGAGAAGGCGGCGAGGGCGAGTCGGAAGGCGAGGGCGGCGGCGAAAGCGAGTCGTAATGGAGAAAAGGGCTGTTCCTGATCGGCGCCAATCGCCGAGAGGAACAGCCTTCTCTTCGTTATTTACCGCAGCGTTCGATGATCGTTTGCGCCAGAGCGAGATACTCCCGCCCGATCTCCGAATCGGCTTTGTACACCGACGGAGAGAAGTCGGGTTCGGCGGGGTGGTTGTCGGGAGCCCCGAGCGGGAACTGCGCCAGCAAGTCGGTGCCCAGCGTCTCGGCCAGCTTGCCTCCGCCTCCCCGGCCGAATACGTACTCCCTCTCCCCCGTCGCTTTGCTCTCGAAATAAGACATGTTTTCGACGACGCCGATGATCTCGTGATTCGTCTTGATCGCCATCGCCCCGGCGCGGGCCGCGACGAAAGCGGCCGTCGCGTGCGGCGTCGTCACGATGATCTCCTTGCTCTGAGGGATCATCTGATGGACGTCGAGCGCTACGTCTCCCGTTCCCGGCGGCAAGTCGAGCAGCAAGTAATCGAGCTCGCCCCAGTCGATCTCGGCGAAGAAGTTGCGCAGCATCTTCCCAAGCATCGGGCCGCGCCATACGATCGGGCTGTTGTCTTCGACGAAGAATCCCATCGAGATGACCTTCACTCCGAAGCGCTCGATCGGTTTGATCTTGTCTCCGACCTGCACCGGACGCTCTTCGATTCCCATCATATCCGGCACGCTGAACCCGTAGATGTCGCTGTCGATCAAGCCCACGCGTTTGCCTTGGCGCGCCAGGGCGACTGCCAGATTCACGGTGACGGTCGACTTGCCCACGCCGCCTTTGCCGCTGGCGATCGCGATGAACTCGACGCCGCTCTCCGGGTGAAGAATCGTGTGCTGCTCCAAGCCTGCTCCGTGTCCTCTGACCGGCACTTCCTGCGCTTTCGCCTGGGAGCCCGCGGAAGCGGAACCTGCCTCCCCCTGGCCGCCCTGCGCTTCCGCCTGCTCGCGCTCCGTCATCGCGCGAATGCGAATATGAGGCTTGCCTTGGATCAGGCCAGAGAGCGCGTTAACGACGTCCTGCTCCACGCCGGCGGCCTGTCCCATGCTGTCCGGATGAAGCACGACGGTCAGCGAGACGGACGCTTCCCGAATCATCATATCTCGAATCAGCCCCAGCGCCGTCAAGCCCCGTTTAAGCGTAGGCTCGAGCACGGGCTGCAGAGCCTCCAGTACATTTTCCTTAGTGACCACAAGTCGACCTCCATCACTTAGTATTGCATGCCTTTACTATAGCCATTATAGCACAGGCTTGCCCGATTCACCGGACTGCGGCGAGGATTCCGGCTGTTCGGACGCGAATTTCAGAATTCCGCGGTAGATAGAGGCGGCTACCTTCCTCTGATACTCTTCGTCGGCAAGCAGACTAGCCTCTTCCGGATGCGACAGAAATCCGACCTCGACGAGCGCCGTCGGCATCTTGAGCGTCTTGAGCAGATACACCGTATCGGCCCGCTTGGCGATCCGCTGCGTGTTGCCCAGCACGTTCCGCAGCTCGGTCTGAATGTCCGACGCCAGCCGTTTCCCCTCCGCGTTATTGGCCGAATAGAACGTTTGGGCGCCGGACCATCGGGGCGACGGGATGCTGTTCATATGGATGCTGACGGTCAGATCGGCTTGCTGCTTGCTCACCTGTTCGGCTCTGCGCAGCAGATCCTCCGTCTTGCGGCGGGAATAGCCCTTCGTATCGGGCTGCGCCAGATCGTAATCGCCCTCCCGCGTCAGGAGCACCAGAGCTCCAGCCTGCTGCAGATAGTCTCTCAGATAAAGCACGATCTCCAAATTCAGGTCCTTCTCGATGACTCCGTCCCGGCTGATCGCCCCGCCGTCTGCCCCTCCGTGTCCGGCGTCCAACGCGATCACCTTGCCCGACAGCGGCAAGGTCCAATGCGTCCACGTACGCGACGACGGAATTTCGCTCAGGAACAGAGTCGCGGTCAAGGCAATCAAGCAGACGACGATCCCGAGCCGCAGCAGCGCCTGCCTCGTCATCCAGACGACCAGCCGCTTGCGCCCCTTCAGCATGTGAAGCCATGATTTACGATGTCCGTTTAACAAAATAAATCCACCTCGTCCCAGGGAAAGCTCCCTACATCTTATGGGACAAGGTGGATTTTTATGAATTAGATCGAGTAGCTTTTGCTCGCTTCGGCCATTCCTTCGATCAGAATCGCCGCCACTTCCGGACGGGAGAACTCCGGCGGCGGGCAAATTCCGTCGCGCAGCAGCGCGCGAACCTTCGTGCCGGACAGCGTCAGATGGTCTTCCTTGCCGTGCGGGCAAGTTTTGCTGGACGCCATATTGCCGCATTTCGTGCAGAAGAAGCTGTGCTCGAAGTAGAGCGGCGTGATGCCCAATTGCTCCGAAGCAAACGACTTCAACAGCTCCTGCGCCTCATACGTGCCGTAGTAGTCGCCTACGCCCGCATGATCCCGGCCGACGATGAAGTGGGTGCAGCCGTAGTTTTTGCGCACGAGCGCATGGAAGATCGCTTCGCGCGGCCCCGCGTAACGCATAGCTGCCGGGAACACTCCCAGGAAAACCCGATCTTGAGGATAATAGTTTTCCAGCAGGGCGAGGTAGCTCTTCATTCTCACATTGGCCGGAACGTCATCCGACTTCGTCTCTCCCACGAGAGGGTTCAGGAACAGGCCGTCGACGATCTCCATCGCCGCTTTCTGAATATACTCATGCGCTCTGTGCACCGGATTGCGGGTCTGGAAGCCAACGACGGTCTTCCATCCTTTCTCCGCGAAGATGCGCCGGGTTTCCGACGGGTCGAAATAAAACTCGTTGAACTTCTCCGGAACGGGACGGTTCAGCACTTGAACCGATCCTCCGATATAGGTGTCCGGACGGTCGAACAGCTTTACGACGCCCGGGTGCTCCATGTCGTCCGTCTTGAACACCTGTACAGCCTCATGCCGCTTATCCACCTTGTAGATGCTCTCCACGTCGATCACGCCGTATACGACGCCGTCGTTCTCTCCCACAAGGGCGGCTTTCTGGCCGACGGACAGCTTCTTCGCGTAGTCTTCGGATACCGCCAGCGTAATCGGGATGCTCCAGATCGCACCGCTGGTCAGCTTCATATCGTTCACTACCGACAAATAATCGTCTTCGTTCATAAATCCCGTCAGCGGGCTGAACGCCCCGACGCCGATCAGATCCAGGTCGGAGATCGTCCAGGCGTTGACAGGGATGGACACCCAGTCGGCCGCCTGGGCCAGCAGGGCTTCGCGCTCCTGTCCTTCGACTACCCGGTTAATCAATGTTCCGCCATGCGGCAAAATTGCGCTCATCTTCTGAGTAACTCCTTCGTTAAGCGATAAATTTCCGTACCTTCTTATTTATGCAGACCGCATTCCGTCTTCTCGTTGCCGGCCCAACGTCCGGACCGCGGGTCTTCGCCGGGCATGACCGGCTTCGTGCAGTATTCGCAGCCGATGCTCGGGAAGTTCTGATCGTGCAGCGGATTGTAAATCAGATCGTTCTCCCGAATGTAGGCCCATACGTCTTCCGTCGTCCAGGAGGCAATCGGGTTGAACTTGACCAATCCGAACTTGGTGTCGTACTCCACCTTCTTCGCGTTCGCGCGGGTAGGCGCCTGGTCGCGGCGAATGCCGGTAATCCAAGCTTCATACTGAGACAAAATCCGAGTCAGCGGCTCGACTTTACGAAGGTTGCAGCAGCCGGTAGGATCGCTCTTCCACAGCTCGGCGCCGTATTTCTCTTCTTGCTCTTCCGGCGTCAGCTTGGATTTAACCTCGACGAATTTCAGGTTGTACCTCTCCGCAATGCGATCGCGCGTCTCGTAGGTTTCTTTGAAGTGAAAATCCGTGTCCAGATAGAAAATATCCGTCGAAGGGCTGATCTTCTGGATCATATCCACCAGCACGACGTCTTCAGCGCCGAAGCTGCATGCGAACGTGATATTCGGGAACGTCTCGATCGCCCACGCGATGACGGTCTCCGGAGATGCGTTCTCGAACTCTTCCGCTTTGACGCGAATCAGATTTTCTTTTTCGATCAAGTTCATCCTCATGACCTCCACTTAAACCCTAGTATTTAAGTATGAATACATCCATTATACGCCGACCATCGGAATACTTCAATCCAAAATAGATTAAACTTTTTTTGGAAGCGAATCCTTGGCTCAAGCTGCGGAGAAATGCAGAAAAGCCCCTGGCCGCCAAGGGCCAAGGGCTTTGTTGCGAAGATAAAATTAACGTTTGGAGAATTGAGGCGCGCGGCGAGCCGCTTTCAAGCCGTATTTCTTACGTTCTTTCATGCGCGGATCGCGAGTCAGGAATCCGGCTTTCTTCAGCGGGGAGCGAAGCTCCGGATCCGCTTTAAGAAGAGCGCGGGAGATACCGTGACGGATTGCGCCGGCTTGGCCGGAAGTACCGCCGCCGTGAGCGATGACCAGAACGTCGTACTTGCTGCCCGTTTCAGTCAGGTTCAACGGTTGCTTAACGATCAGCTTCAACGTCTCTACGTCGAAGTAATCGTTGATTTCACGTTTGTTGATAATGATGCGGCCTTCACCCGGCACGAGACGAACCCGCGCAACGGAGTGCTTGCGGCGACCCGTTCCTAAATATTGCACTTGAGCCATTCGAAAGTCCTCCTTTTATTATCCGCGAAGTTCGTAAACTTCAGGTTGTTGGGCTTGATGTGGATGTTCGCTGCCTGCGTACACTTTCAGCTTGCCTTGCAGCTGATGTCCGAGCTTGTTCTTAGGAAGCATGCCGTATACCGCCAATTCGATAATGCGGGCAGGCTTTCTGTTCAGCATTTCCTGAGCGGTCGTCGTTTTCAGTCCGCCCGGATAGTGGGAGTGCGTGTAGTATTTCTTCTGTTGCAGCTTCTTGCCGGTCAGAACGATCTTCTCCGCGTTGATGACGATAACGAAATCTCCCGTATCGACATGCGGAGTGAATTCAGGTTTGTGTTTGCCGCGGATCAGAGTAGCGGCTTCGCTGGCCAGACGACCGAGAGTTTTGCCTTCGGCGTCGATGATATGCCATTTGCGCTCGACTTCAAGCGGCTTGGCCATGTAAGTTGTACGCATGAAACATCCTCCTTCGGTAATTTCCCTGCTTTATGTGGTACGTCAATTACATTCGTTTCAAAATTCATTATTCTAGTTGGGACTTGCCATACAACGATGCGTTCGACTTGGATGTTGGAAACTTCACGAGGACGTTTCCGTCAAACACACCAAAAAGCGCGACACTTCTGCGCTGGGGCCGTGGGAAGCCACGCAGAAAGCACAAAGCTTATTGTACATGAAAACGGGCGTATATGCAAGCAAACATTTGCAAAAAAAGTCATTCTACGTTTCGGACGGCAAATGCTCGTACACGACTTCCCACAGCGACAAGCCGTGGGGAACCGCCGTCGGTCCGGCCAACGCCCGATCGCGGGCGGCGAGAATGTCCGCTATATTCTCGGGGGGACGCTTGCCTTCGCCGACCTGGATCAGCGTTCCGGCGATGATGCGCACCATATTGTACAGAAACCCCGTGCCGGTCACATAGAGATGGATGACTCCCCTCGATTTGCCCGGATACTGCCGCTGGTCCCACTCTCGATTGTAAACTGGGTTCGAATACAGGCTGTCCGCCTCCGGTCTGGACTCCAGCTCCAAGCTTGCCCTCAGAATGGTGCGGACATGGTTGGGCTTCGTGGAGAGCGGCGATGTGAACGTGGAGAAGTCGTGCTTGCCGATGAGATGCGCCAATCCCTCCCTCATCGCTTCTACGTCAAGCGGCGTAGGATGATGGAATTCATAGCGCCTCCGGAACAAGTCGGGTACCCGATTGCAATTGATCGTATAACGGTAGGTTTTGCTCAAGGCGTGATGACGGGCATGGAATTCGCCCGGAACGAGATAGGCGCTCTGGACGACGATGTCCCCGGGCAGCCTCGTATTCAGCGCGATAGCCCAGCGCTCGATCGGGATGCTCGACGACGTCGTGAAATTCACGACCTGGCATCTGGCGTGCACGCCGGCGTCGGTTCGTCCGGACCCCATAATAGGCACGCGCTCTCCCGCCAGCTTGGCGATCGCTTCTTCGAGCTTGTCCTGAACCGTATGGCCTCCCGGCTGGCTCTGAAATCCGTAGTAGTCCGTCCCGTCGTAGCTGACGATAAGAGCGATATTGCGCACTAGATCCCCTCCAAACCACAAAAAAAGGATGATCCGAATACGTGATTCGGGCCATCCTTCTTTGCTCCGCTCTTAGGCGCGGTCTACCAGCTCGAGATACACCATCGGAGCCGAATCTCCGCGGCGAGGTCCCAGCTTCAGAATGCGCGTATATCCGCCCGGACGCTCCGCGTAACGCGTAGCGAGCTCGGAGAACAGTTTTTGGATGGCGTCTTGCTCGCCATTCAGGGTTTCACGACGAACGAACGCCGCCACTTGACGACGAGCGTGCAGGTCGCCGCGCTTAGCCAAAGTGATCAGACGTTCCGCGATCGAACGAACTTCCTTGGCTTTCGCCTCGGTCGTCTGAATACGCTCGTACAGGAACAGGTCGGTCGTCAGATCGCGGAACAAAGCTTTCCGCGCGCTGGAATCGCGACTCAGTTTTTGATAAGCCATTTTGTTTTCCCTCCTTTGCTGCTGGTAACGATGCTACTCCTCGAAGCGCAAGCCGAGTCCGAGCTCTTCAAGCTTCTCTTGAACTTCCTCCAAAGACTTGCGGCCCAGGTTGCGAACCTTCATCATGTCTTCTTCGGTTTTCGTGATCAGCTCTTGAACCGTGTTGATGCCGGCGCGCTTCAGGCAGTTGTAAGAACGGACGGAGAGATCGAGCTCTTCGATGGTCATCTCGAGCACTTTTTCCTTCTTGTCCTCTTCTTTTTCCTTCATCGTCTCGGTATCTTTAGCCTCGTCCGTAAGCCCTACGAACAAGGAGAGGTGGTCGGTCAGAATTTTCGCGCCCAAGCTCACCGCTTCTTCAGGCCGAATGCTGCCGTCGGTCCATACTTCAAGCGTAAGCTTGTCGTAGTTGGTGACCTGACCGACACGCGTATTCTCGACTTGATAGTTGACGCGGGTAATTGGGGTATAGATCGAATCGACCGGAATGACGCCGATCGGCTGATCTTCCTTCTTGTTCCGATCCGAAGGGACGTAACCGCGGCCTACGCGAGCGAAAATGCGCATGTGCAGCCGGGCTCCCGAAGCCAGAGTCGCGATGTGCAAATCCGGATTCAGAATTTCGACGTCGCTGTCCGCGCGAATATCGCCGGCCGTCACGATGCCGTCGCCTTCCGCATCGATCTCGAGCACTTTCTCCTCGTCCGAGTGGATCTTCAGCGACAGACGCTTCAGATTGAGGATGATTTGCGTTACATCCTCGATAACACCCGGAATCGTAGAAAATTCATGAAGGACGCCGTCAATCTGCACCGATACGACGGCTGCGCCCGGCAAGGACGACAGCAGAATGCGGCGAAGAGAGTTGCCGAGCGTCATGCCGTAGCCGCGTTCGAGCGGCTCTACGACAAAACGACCGTATCTCTTGTCATCATGAATTTCCACGGAATCGATTTTTGGTTTCTCGATCACTATCATAACCAAAACCTCCTTCAAAACGTCGCTGACGTTGCCTTTGTTCACCCAATGAAATGGTTCAGCAATGTTTATGGGGTAAACCGTGTAGTATGCCTAACCGTTACAACCATTATTCTCAAGTTGTTCTTGTTTGATACCACAACAGCAACGTTGTTAGACGCGGCGGCGCTTCGGAGGACGGCAACCGTTATGCGGGATCGGCGTTACGTCTCGGATCATGCTGACTTCAAGACCGGCAGCTTGCAACGAACGAATCGCGGCTTCGCGGCCTGCGCCAGGACCTTTAACGGATACTTCGACCAAACGCATGCCGTGTTCCATCGCAGCGCGTGCTGCGGATTCGGCGGCCATCTGAGCCGCGAACGGCGTGCTCTTACGGGAGCCCTTGAAGCCAAGGTTACCGGAGCTAGCCCAGGAAACCGCGTTACCATGCGGATCCGTAATCGTAACGATCGTATTGTTGAACGTGGAACGGATATGTGCCACGCCGGAGTCGATGTTCTTCCGATCACGACGCTTGGTACGAACGACTTTCTTGCCCTTTTGTGCCATGTTTTGTTATCCCCCCTTATTTCTTCTTGTTCGCTACCGTACGACGCGGACCTTTGCGTGTACGAGCGTTCGTTTTCGAACGTTGTCCGCGAACCGGAAGACCGCGGCGGTGACGGATGCCACGATAGCAGCCGATTTCGATCAGCCGTTTGATGTTTAGTGCAATTTCGCGACGCAGGTCGCCCTCGACCTTCACTTCTTTGTCGATCGTTTCGCGCAGACGAGCGAGCTCGTCTTCGGTCAGATCACGAACGCGAGTGTCGGGATTGACGCCAGTGGACGCCAGCACCTTCTGGGAAGTGGACTTGCCAATTCCGAAGATGTACGTCAGGGCGATTTCCACACGCTTGTCGCGCGGGAGGTCAACACCAGATATACGTGCCATAGTTAGAGGCACCTCCTTCTATCGTTAGCCTTGTTTTTGTTTATGCTTCGGGTTTTCGCAGATAACCATCACGTTGCCTTTGCGGCGAATGACTTTGCATTTTTCGCAAATCGGCTTGACCGAAGGTCTCACCTTCATGATAATACCCTCCTTAAAGTGTGACTGATAGATCGCGTCGCTAAACGTCGCGTTCAGTCATCACGATCGTGCGATCGAGCGTTCGTCGCGCGAACGGATAGAAAACGAACTTATTTACGGTAAGTGATACGACCGCGCGTCAGATCATAGGGCGACAATTGGATAACCACTTTATCCCCCGTCAGAATCCGTATGAAATGCATCCGGAGCTTGCCGGAAACATGCGCAAGGATTTGATGTCCGTTCTCGAGCTCAACCTTGAACATGGCATTCGGCAACGGTTCTATGACTGTTCCTTCTACCTCAATGACGTCCTCTTTGGCCACCGTCATTCTCCTTTCTCTTCAGCATGCGTTTCGAGCGATAGCGATGTCGCGGCGTCTTGCTCCCGCTTGTCGCTCTCCATGAGCCGATCGATTTGACCGATAGCGTACCGAAGCTTCGCGTTGGTTACGCGTCCAGTGTCGCGAATGCTGCTGGCGACTTCCTCGCTTCGGATACCGATCCGTTCGAGATGCAGCACGTTTTTGCGTTTGGGCCGATCGAACCGGCGTTTATCGCCGTCGGCCACGAGCGCGATTCGCTCCTCGACGAGTGCGATCACGATCGCTAGCTCACCTTCGTCTTTTCCGCGCCGGCTTCTTACGATGTCGCCGGGCGCAAGCTTCACGTTTACCGTCATATCCTTCACCTGGGTTTACGCACGGGTCAGTATTTCGTACCCGTCATCGGTCACGGCAATCGTATGCTCGAAATGCGCGCACAAGGATCCGTCCACCGTAACGACCGTCCAATTGTCGGACAAAGTCTTTACGTAGCGTTCCCCCACGTTAACCATGGGTTCGATCGCGAGCGTCATCCCCGGCTTCAGCCTGGGTCCTCGATCCGGCGCTCCGTAATTCGGAATTTGCGGTTCCTCGTGAAGAGCCGCGCCTACGCCATGACCGACATATTCTCTGACAACGGAGAAACCCGCGTCTTCGATGACCTTCTGAATTCCGTGGGAGATCGTAAACAGCCTGACGTCCGGCCGGACCAACGCAAGCCCCGCATAGAGGGAAGCCTCAGTCACGTCCAGCAGTCTCTGCGCCTCATCGCTGATCTGGCCGACTCCGTACGTCCATGCGGAGTCTCCGTGATATCCTTGATACTGTGCGCCGATATCGATGCTGATGATGTCGCCTTCTACGAGCTTCCGCGGTCCGGGAAACCCGTGTACGAGTTCCTCGTTCGTGGAGGCGCATATACTGGCCGGAAAACCGTTATAACCTTTGAAAGAGGGAACGGCGTCTTGGCTTCGAATGAACGCGTCCGCGATCCGATCGAGTTCGGCGGTCGTCACGCCGGGAACGATCGCTTGCTTCATCAAGCGATGCGTCTCCGCCACGATCCGGCCCGCCTCCCGCATCAAGTTCAACTCTTTCTCGGACTTGATCACGATCATGGCCGATTACCCTCTGAGTAGGGAAGCAATATCGGCCGTTACCGCATCGATATCCTTCTCCCCGTCTACTTCGCGGAGCAAACCTTTGTCGCCGTAATACGTCAGCAGCGGAGCCGTCTTGTTCGAGTACTCGTCAAGACGCGTGCCCACTTTCTCTTCCGTATCGTCGGAACGCTGATACAGCTCTCCCCCGTCCTTGTCGCAGATGCCTTCCTGCTTCGGAGGGTTGAAAACAATATGATACGTTGTGCCGCAAGTTTTGCAAATCCGTCTTCCGGTCAAGCGGGCCAGCAAGAAACCGCGGTCCACCTTGAGGTTGATGACATGGTCGATCTTGCGACCCATTTCGGCGAGCATGCCGTCCAGCGCTTCGGCCTGGGCGATCGTCCGCGGAAAACCGTCGAGCAGAAATCCGCTCGCGCAATCTTCGGCGGCGAGACGATCGCGCACGATGCCGTTCGTCACTTCGTCCGGAACGAGAAGGCCTTGGTCGACGTACTCCTTGGCCTTCTGTCCCAGCGGCGTGCCTTGCTTCATGGCTAAGCGAAACGCATCACCGGTCGAGATATGCGGAATGCCGAATTGCTCGACGATCCGCTCTGCTTGCGTTCCTTTGCCGGCGCCAGGAGGCCCCATAAACAAAATGTTCATTGCTGTTCCTCCTGTCCGTCTCGTAGATTACTTATTGATAAACCCTTTGTAGTGGCGTTTGATCAGTTGGCTCTCGATTTGCTTCATCGTCTCAAGAGCAACCCCGATTACGATCAAGAGCGAGGTTCCGCCCAGTTGAACCGATTTCGGGAGATCTGCGAGTGCGCCGAAGAATACCGGCAGAACCGAGATCAGAGCCAGGAAGACCGCGCCTGCGAGCGTGATGCGGGTGATGACCCGCGTCAGGAAGCCGGCAGTCGGCTTGCCAGGACGAATGCCCGGAATGTAGCCGCCGTTCTTCTTCATGTTATCCGCCAACTGTTGAGGGTTGAACTGAACGAACGTGTAGAAGAACGTAAATCCGATGATCAGAAGCACGTACAGGACCATGCCGAGCGGCTTGTCGTAGTACAGATGGCTAATGATCCATTGCGCCCAGGTTTGGTTCGCCCAGAACTGCGCGATCGTGATCGGGAACATCAGCAGCGATACCGCGAAAATAACCGGGATAACGCCGGCGCCATTCACTTTAAGCGGAATGTGCGTCGATTGGCCGCCGTACATTTTCTGTCCGACAACCCGTTTCGCGTATTGAACCGGAATCTTGCGCACGCCTTGCTGGATGAAGATAACGCCTGCGATAATCAGGATGATTACGAGCAGGATGATCAGCATCTTCACGATGTTCAGGAACAATTGGCTCGAATCGATGAACTGGCTTTCGTAGATATCGCGGATATGTTTAGGGATAGAAGCGACGATCGCCGCGAAGATCAAGATCGAGATCCCGTTGCCGATGCCTTTTTCGTTGACCTGCTCGCCTAACCACATCAGGAACGCGGTACCTGCCGTCAATACGATGGCAATCATAAGATACGTCGCCACGTTCGCATCGATGACCATTTCGTAAGCATACATCCGGTTAAAGCCGATTGCCGTAGCGAAAGCTTGGATAAGCCCCAGAATAATCGTTCCGTAACGAGTGATCTGAGCGAGCTTGCGCTTGCCGTTCTCGCCTTCCTTCTGCCATTCCGAGAACTTCGGAATGACGTCCATGGAAAGCAATTGAACGATGATCGACGCCGTGATATACGGCGTAATCCCCAGTGCAAAGATGGAGAAATTGAACAGCGCGCCGCCGGAGAACGTGTTCAGAAGGCCGAACAGGTCGGCACCCGATTGGTCGGCCATCGTCAGCACGTCTTTATTAATGTTCGGGACCGGGATGAAGGAACCGATACGGTAGATTAACAGGATGAAAAGGGTGAAGAGGATCCTCGATCGAAGGTCCTCAACTTTCCAAATGTTAGTGACGGTCGCGAACATTAGATCACCTCGGTTTTACCGCCGGCGGCTTGAATTTTTTCTGCTGCAGACTGAGAGAACTTATGAGCTTTAACAGTCAGCTGCACGTTCAGATCGCCATTGCCCAGAATTTTAATTCCGTCTTTCGGATTTTTCAGAATGCCTTCGCTCAGAAGCAATTCCGGCGTTACTTCCGTTCCAGCCGCAAAACGGTTCAACTGGTCAAGATTGACGATCGCGAATACAGTAGCAAACCGATCGTTATTGAAACCGCGCTTAGGAACCCGACGGTACAACGGGTTTTGTCCGCCCTCGAATCCGGGACGCACACCGCCGCCGGAACGAGCGTTCTGCCCTTTGTGACCGCGACCGGACGTTTTGCCGAGGCCGCTGCCGGCGCCGCGTCCTACCCGCTTACGAGTGGACTTGGAGCCTGCGTTAGGAGACAGCTCATGCAATTTCATCGTACGTCGCACCTCCTTGATTTTTATGCTTGGTATTTATTTTAGACTTCTTTAACTTCGATCAAGTGACTGACCGTATTGATCATGCCGCGGATCGCGACATTGTCTTCCTTGACTACGGACGAATGCAGCTTGCCCAGGCCCAGAGATTTCACCGTTTGACGCTGATTCTCAGGACGGCCGATCAAGCTACGAACGAGGGTAATTTGAAGCTGTGCCATCTGTTTCCCCTCCTTAACGGAATAGCTCTGCTACGGTTTTGCCGCGCAGTTTCGCTACGTCTTCGGCGCGTTTCAGTCGGGATAACCCTTCCAACGTCGCATTGACCATGTTAATGGAGTTGGAGGATCCCAGCGATTTCGTCAAAATATCGCCGACTCCAGCCAGTTCGAGCACCGCCCGGACAGGACCGCCCGCGATAACGCCCGTACCTTCCGAAGCTGGTTTCAACAACACTTTGCCGGCGCCGAAACTTCCCGTAACGGCGTGTGGAATCGTTGTTCCAACGAGTGGTACGAAGACCAAGTTCTTCTTGGCGTCGTCGACGCCTTTGCGAATCGCGTCAGGAACTTCGGACGCTTTGCCGATGCCTGCGCCAACCCAGCCTTTGCCGTCTCCGACAACGACGAGTGCGCTGAAGCTAAAGCGACGTCCGCCCTTGACGACTTTGGAGACACGGTTGATTTGCACCATTTTCTCCGTAAGTTCCAATGTGTTCGGATCTACACGCAAGTCGTTTACCTCCTTGTGTCAAAAGTGAATTAAAACTGTAAACCGGCTTCGCGTGCAGCATCCGCCAGTGCTTGAATACGTCCGTGATACAGGTAACCGCCGCGATCGAACACGACATTCTCGTGTCCTTTTTCCTTCGCGCGCTTGGCGATCAATTCGCCAACCTTGCGTGCAGCTTCCACGTTGCCGCCGTTTTCGATTCCTGCAAGCTCCTTGTCGACCGTCGATGCGCTTGCCAGCGTTACGCCTTGAACGTCATCGATCAATTGAGCATAGATATGCTTGGAAGAACGAAACACGGACAGACGTGGACGTTCGCTTGTCCCGCTGATTTTCTTACGAACCCGAAGGTGTCTTTTCAGACGAGCCTTGTTTTTATCGGCTTTAGTAATCATCCGCATTTACACTCCCTTCATCTCATTAACGCCCAGCGGCGCTTAGGCCGCCGCGTGCGTCTTATTTCTTCTTGCCTGCTTTACCTTCTTTGCGAAGGATGCGCTCGCCTTCGTACTTGATTCCTTTGCCTTTGTAAGGCTCGGGAGGACGAACGGCGCGAATTTTAGCAGCGATCTCGCCAACGGCTTCTTTATTAATGCCCTTAACGATAATCTTGTTCTGTGCCGGAACTTCGAATTCGATGCCATTCTCAGGCAAGAACTCAACCGGGTGGGAATAACCGACGTTCAGTACCAGCTTCTCGCCGGACTTGCTCGCACGGTAACCTACGCCGACCAGCTCAAGGTTTTTAGCATAACCGTCGGTTACGCCGCTGACCATGTTGGCCACTACACTGCGAGTCGTTCCGTGCAACGCACGGTGAAGCTTGTTATCGGAAGGACGTTCAACGGTAATGACATCGGACTCGTACGAAACTTTCATATCTCCGTGCAGCGCGCGGGACAAAGTTCCTTTCGGTCCTTTGATCGTAATTACGTTGTTGTCCAGGTTCACGTTCACGCCGTTAGGCACCTGAATCGGTTTGCGTCCAATACGGGACATGGGTACACCTCCAATCGTGTGACAGTTAAATTACCAAACGTAGCAGAGAACTTCGCCGCCGGATTTGCCTTGACGGGCTTCCTTGTCGGTGACGATGCCTTTGGATGTGGAAATGATCGCGATTCCGAGGCCACCCAACACACGCGGCACTTCGGTCGACTTCGTATAAACGCGCAAGCCTGGCTTGCTAATGCGTTTAAGACCCGTGATAACGCGCTCGTTGTTCGGTCCGTATTTCAGGAAAATGCGGATCAAGCCTTGCTTGTTGTCTTCGACGTACTCGGCGTCGCGGATAAAGCCTTCGCGCTTCAGGATTTCAGCAATTTGCTTCTTCACCGTAGACGCAGGCAATTCCACAGACTCATGACGCACCAGATTCGCGTTGCGAATGCGCGTCAACATATCTGCAATAGGATCAGACATAACCATGGGGTAAACCTCCTTCCCGAACTAGGCTGATTACCAGCTCGCTTTTTTAACGCCAGGAATCTGGCCCTTATATGCCAACTCGCGGAAACAGATCCGGCAGATCTTGAATTTTTGCAATACGGAATGCGGACGGCCGCAACGTTCGCAACGCGTGTAAGCTTGGACTTTAAACTTCGGCGCGCGTTGTTGCTTGATTTTCATCGATGTTTTTGCCACTTGCTTTCACACCTCCATTAGGTAACCTTTTGCTATTGACCGGGCTATCGTCACTTCGCAAACGGCATACCCAATTGGGTGAGCAGCTCACGCGCTTCTTCGTCCGATTGTGCCGTCGTGACGATGACGATGTCCATCCCGCGAACTTTATCGATCTTATCGTATTCGATCTCCGGGAAGATCAGCTGCTCTTTCAGACCGAGCGTGTAGTTCCCGCGGCCGTCGAACGATTTGGTCGATACGCCGTGGAAGTCGCGCACGCGTGGAAGAGAAATGTTGAACAGCTTATCCAGGAAGTGGTACATCCGTTCGCCGCGCAGCGTAACCTTGACGCCGATCGGCAAGTTCTCCCGCAGACGGAAGCCCGCGATCGATTTCTTGGCCCGCGTAACTACAGGCTTTTGACCGGCAATCTTCTGCATGTCTTCAACCGCGAAATCGATGATTTTGGAGTTGGAAACCGCCTCGCCGACACCCATGTTGATGACGACTTTCTCGATTTTCGGCACTTGCATGACGGATTTGTAGCTAAACTTCTGCATCAGCGCAGGAGTGATTTCATTCAGGAAACGTTCCTTCATTCTTGCTGCCATGAGTCACAATGACCTCCTTTCCGTTGTTACTCCGATTAGTCGATCGATTCTCCGGAACGTTTTGCGACCCGGACTTTCTTACCGTTGTCGAGCGTTTGGTAACCGATACGAGTCGGCTGGCCGCTCTTAGGATCGATATGCATGACGTTCGAAGCGTGAATCGCTGCTTCGCGTTCGATGATACCGCCTTGTTGGTTTTGCGGATTCGGGCGAGTATGACGCTTGATCATGTTCACGCCTTCGACAAGAACGCGGTTCTCGCGCGGGTAAGCAGCGATAATGCGGCCTTTCTTGCCTTTGTCTTTGCCGGAGATGACGATGACGTTATCGTCCTTCTTCACGTGCAGTTTATTGTTGTGCGATTCCAGCACTTTTTTCAGACGGGGCATGGGTACACCTCCTTGAGTGTTTCTCCATCGGTGCGCTCCGGAGTCTTACAGAACTTCGGGTGCCAGGGAAATGATTTTCATGAAGTCACGTTCGCGAAGCTCGCGGGCAACAGGTCCGAAGATCCGGGTGCCGCGTGGGCTCTTGTCTTCTTTAACGATTACGGCCGCGTTCTCGTCGAACGCGATGTAGGATCCGTCTCTACGGCGTACCGAACGTTTCGTACGAACGATAACGCATTTGACTACGTCGCCTTTTTTGACAACGCCGCCTGGTGTTGCTTGTTTAACGGAGCATACGATCATATCACCGATATGTCCTACGCGGCGTCCTGTACCACCAAGCACGCGGATGCACATCAATTCTTTCGCGCCGGAGTTGTCGGCAACTTTCAGACGCGTAAACGGTTGAATCATCGCAAGGTCCTCCTTTCAGTAACGGGTGAATGCTGACGACCTTAGCGCTCGATTACGAGCTTTGTTGCGGTCGCAGCTGCTTAAGCCAGAACGGCTTTCTCGACGATTTCGACCAAGCGCCATGTTTTGTCTTTCGACAACGGGCGGGTCTCCATGATTTTCACGGTGTCGCCGATTTGCGCTTCGTTGTTCTCGTCGTGCGCTTTGAATTTCTTCGTGTATTTAATCCGCTTGTGGTACAGGCTGTGCTTCTTGTACGTCTCGACAGCTACCACAATCGTTTTGTCCATCTTATCGCTGACGACTTTGCCGATTTGCACTTTGCGATTGTTGCGTTCGCTCATGGTCATCCTCCTTTTCCCGGGTTTTAGCCGATGCCGAGTTCACGCTCGCGCAAAATGGTTTTGGCCCGAGCGATTTCTTTCCGCAGTTCGCCAAGACGATGCGGGGTGTCCAGTTGGCCGGTAGCCAGTTGGAAGCGGAGGTTGAACAGTTCATCCTTGAAGCCGGCGATCTTCTGCTCGAGTTCCGCCGATGTCAGGTTGCGAAATTCACTGGCTTTCATTTGCTTCACCACCCAGTTCTTCACGTTTCACAAACTTCGTCTTCACCGGCAGCTTGTGCGCGGCAAGACGCATTGCTTCGCGTGCGATCTCCTCGGATACCCCTGCGAGCTCGAACATTACTTTGCCCGGTTTCACAACGGCAACCCATGCTTCTACGTTACCTTTACCGCTACCCATCCGTACCTCGAGAGGCTTTTGGGTGATCGGTTTCGAAGGGAAGATTTTGATCCAGACTTTACCGCCCCGTTTGATGTAACGAGTCATCGCGATACGAGCAGCCTCGATCTGACGGTTCGTTACCCAAGAAGCTTCCTGTGCCTGCAAGCCGTATTCGCCGAAGTGCACTTCCGTGCCGCCTTTGGCGCGACCTTTCATTTTACCGCGGTGTACTTTGCGGTGTTTGACGCGTTTAGGGACCAACATGATCAGTTGCCTCCTTCCTGGGCAGCTCTTTTCTTCGTCGGAAGGACTTCGCCGCGGTAGATCCATACTTTTACGCCGATGCGGCCGTAAGTCGTATGAGCTTCCGCCGTTCCGTAATCGATGTCAGCGCGAAGCGTGTGCAGAGGCACCGTTCCTTCGCTGTATCCTTCTTGACGAGCAATTTCCGCTCCGCCCAGACGGCCGCTAACGGAAGTCTTGATTCCTTTTGCTCCTGCGCGCTGCGTACGTTGAATCGCTTGTTTCATCGCACGGCGGAAAGAAACGCGACGTTCCAGTTGTTGCGCGATGCTCTCGGCAACGAGGACAGCGTCCAGTTCAGGGTTTTTGATCTCGGAAATGTTGATGTGCACTTTCTTGCCGTTCGTCAGTTTCGTCAGTTGGCCGCGAAGCACTTCGACTTCGGAGCCGCCTTTGCCGATAACGATGCCTGGCTTAGCCGTATGAATCGTAACGTTGACGCGGTTGGCCGCACGTTCGATCTCGATTTTGGAAACCGCGGCTTCTTTCAGCTTCTTCTTCAGGAATTCGCGGATTTTGACGTCCTCGATGAGGAGGGAGCCGAAATCTTTGTCCGCATACCACTTGGATTCCCAGTCACGAATGATGCCGATGCGAAGACCGACGGGATTTACTTTTTGACCCACACGTTGTCCCTCCTTATTTCTCGGATACGACCAGCGTAATATGGCTGGAGCGTTTGAAAATGCTGAATGCGCGACCTTGGGAACGAGGCTGGAACCGTTTCATGGTTGGTCCTTCGTTAACGAAGGCTTCGGAAACGACCAATTTGTTCACGTCGAGCTGATAGTTGTGTTCGGCGTTAGCAATCGCGGAGTTCAGCAGTTTCTCCAGAACCGGAGAGGCCGAACGAGGCGTATGACGCAGAATCGCGATGGCGTCTCCGACCTTCTTGCCGCGGATCAAGTCCACGACCAGGCGGACTTTGCGCGCCGGAATGCGAATGTTATTCACGACAGCTTTCGCTTGCTGAGACATCGGTGTACCTCCTCCCTTACGTACGTCTCGTGACGATCGCTCCGAGCGCGGTTAGCGTTCGGGCCTGATCGCACTTCGTAGGGTTAAATTATCGCTTGCCCGTTTTTTTGTCGTCGTCCGTATGCCCTTTGAACGTGCGCGTAGGCGCGAATTCGCCCAGCTTGTGACCGACCATGTCTTCGGACACATAAACCGGCACGTGCTTGCGGCCGTCGTATACCGCGAACGTCTGACCCACGAATTGCGGGAAAATCGTCGAGCGACGGGACCACGTCTTGATGACGGCTTTCTTGTTCGAACCGGACAGCTCTTCTACTTTCTTAAGCAGATATCCGTCCACGAAAGGTCCTTTTTTCAAACTGCGACCCATGGAATGCTCCTCCCTTCAAACCAGCATGAGAGTTCCACGTCCGTGCCGGCAAGCAAGTATCGATTACTTGCTGCGGCGGCGAACGATATATTTGCTCGAAGCTTTTTTCTTCTTGCGCGTTTTGTAGCCCAGAGTAGGCTGACCCCATGGAGAAAGCGGGGATTTGCGACCGATTGGCGCGCGTCCTTCGCCACCGCCGTGCGGGTGGTCGTTCGGGTTCATGACGACACCGCGGACGATCGGGCGTTTGCCCAACCAGCGATTGCGTCCTGCTTTACCGATGTTGATCAGCTCGTGGTCTTGGTTGCCGACCGTGCCGATCGTTGCGCGGCAAGTTTTCAGGATGCGGCGAATCTCGCCGGAAGTCAAACGAATCGTAACGTAAGCTTCTTCTTTACCGAGCAGTTGAGCGCTCGTGCCGGCTGCGCGAACGAGTTGTCCGCCTTTGCCTGGCTTCAGCTCGATGTTGTGGATAACCGTACCGACCGGAATGTTCTCCAGCGGAAGAGCGTTGCCCACTTTGATGTCGGCATCAGGTCCGGACGTAATCACGTCGCCGACTTTGAGGCCTTTCGGAGCGATGATATAAGCCTTCTCGCCGTCCGCATAGTTGATCAGAGCGATATAAGACGTACGGTTCGGATCGTATTCGATCGTAGCCACGCGGCCGGGAATGCCGTCCTTCGTGCGCTTGAAGTCGATAATCCGGTATTTACGCTTATGTCCGCCGCCGTGATGACGAACGGTAATTTTACCTTGGTGGTTACGGCCTGCGCGTTTGGAGAGCGGCGCGAGCAACGATTTCTCGGGCTCGTTCGTCGTAATCTCTTCGAACGTTGCGATCGTCATTTGACGACGGCTGGCCGTTGTCGGATTAAACTTTTTGACTGGCAATTGGATTCCCTCCTTACTTTAGAGACTGGATTATACGGAAGCTTCAAAGAAATCCAGCGGCTTGCTGTCTTCGGAAAGCTGCACGATCGCTTTTTTCCATTCGGACGTGTAACCGCTGTGTCTGCCGTAGCGCTTCGGCTTAGCAGGCATTCTGAGCGTATTTACGCCAACGACCTTCACTTTGAAGATCTGCTCGATGGCTTGTTTGATTTCCGTTTTGTTAGCTTTCAGCTCAACTTCGAACACGTATTTACGCTGTTCGATGAATTCGCTCGTACGTTCGGTAATTACCGGACGCTTGATCAGATCGCGAGGGTTTCTCATTACGCGAACACCTCCTCGACTTTAGCGACCGCATCCTTCGTGATGATCAGCTGATCGTGCTTGATCACGTCGAGGACGTTGATTCCGTCAGCAGCGACGAACTTCACGCCTGGGATGTTGCGGGCGGACAGAGCCACATTCTCTTCGTAGTCCGCAGTTACGATAAGCGCTTTGCGGGATACTTTGAGGTTGTTCAAGATTTTTGCGAATTCCTTCGTTTTCGGTTGGGCCAGGCTCAGTTGATCCAGAACGATCAGTTGGTTATCCACAACTTTGCTGGACAGAGCGGATTTGATGGCCAAACGACGAACTTTACGAGGCAATTTGAAACCGTAGCTGCGTGGCGTCGGTCCGAAGACGATGCCGCCGCCTTTCCATTGCGGCGAACGGATGCTGCCCTGACGAGCGCGGCCGGTTCCTTTTTGTTTCCAAGGCTTGCGTCCGCCTCCGCGCACTTCCGAACGTCCTTTCGTGTCGTGCGTGCCGGAACGAACGGCAGCTTGCTGGAGCAATACGGCGCTGTGCAGAACGTGCAGGTTCGGTTCCAAACCGAATACTCCTTCTGCCAGATCCAATTGTCCGACTTCTTTGCCGTCTACGTTAAATACGGATACTTTCGGCATGAGTGGTCCTCCTTTCTTTGCAAGTGAATTATTTCTTCACCGCGGAGCGGATTTTGAGATAGCTGTTGCGAGCGCCCGGTACGGAGCCCTTGATCAGAAGCACATTGCGCTCTGCGTCGACTTTGACGACTTCCAGGTTTTGAACCGTGATCGTCTCGCCGCCCATGCGACCGTGCATTTTCTTGCCCTTCGGCACGCGGTTGGCGTCGCGAATCGTCGCAAGCGAACCGTTACCGCGGTGGTATTTCGAACCGTGCGTCATTTTACCGCGTTGGAAGCCCCAACGTTTGATCGCACCGGCGGTTCCTTTACCTTTGGAAATCCCCGTTACGTCAACAATATCGCCTTCGGAGAACTGGTCAACTTTAAGTTCCTGACCAACCTCAACTTCTGTCGGCGTAATTCCGCTAACTTCGCGGATGAAGCGCTTGGGGCCCGTGCCTGCCTTCTTAGCGTGGCCGATCGCGGGTTTGGTAGCCAGCTTTTCGCGTTTGTCCGCGAAGCCGAGCTGAACTGCTTCGTATCCGTCGTTGTCCGCAGTTTTCTTTTGCAATACGATGTTCGGAGTCGCTTCTACTACAGTAACAGGCACTACGCTGCCGTCCGCTGCGAAGATTTGCGTCATTCCGAGTTTACGTCCCAAGATTCCTGACATGTTGACACCTCTTTTCTTGATGAATCTGATTGGCTTAAAGCTTTATTACAGTTTGATTTCGATATCGACGCCAGACGGCAGGTCAAGGCGCATCAGCGCGTCTACCGTTTGCGGCGTCGGATTGACGATATCAATCAAACGCTTGTGCGTACGCATTTCGAACTGTTCACGCGAGTCCTTGTACTTGTGGACCGCACGCAGAATCGTGATGATCTGCTTTTCGGTCGGCAGCGGGATTGGACCCGAGACGCCTGCACCGGTACGTTTTGCCGTTTCTACGATTTTCTCCGCGGATTGATCGAGGATACGGTGATCGTAGGCTTTCAAACGGATGCGGATTTTTTGCTTTGCCATAGAATTCCCTCCTTCATTCGCCCAATTTTGGAATCGGACATACTCCGTGAGAATAACCCGACTTGCACCGTTGGCCGCCCTTATGGCAAAGGGGCCGGGTGTGTCGGCAACCTCTCACATCATCGCACAGTCACAGACCAACATTCACTATTATAGCGATCTGCCCAAGCGATTGCAACAAATAATTTTAAAAAAGAGGGGGAAACTGAATCGTGCGTCGTCGATAGCAACTATAATCGCTCGAGGAGGATTAAAGAGATGCCGGATTGGTTGGAGATCGCCCTACGCACCGCCATGGCGGTTATCATTCTTTTTATCATGACCAGGATTCTGGGCAAAAGACAAGTTTCGCAGCTGTCGCTATTCGAGTACATAACCGGGATTTCGATCGGCAACTTGGCCGCCTACCTGTCCTTGGACACCGATAAGCACTGGATACACGGAATCGTCGCTCTATCCGTCTGGGTCGTTTTCTCCCTAGGGATCGAATTCCTGCAGCTGAAAAGCAAAAGAGCGCGCGACTTTCTGGACGGCAAGCCGACAATCATCATTCAGAACGGAAAAATCCTTGAGGACAATATGAAAAAGGAGAAAGTGACCTCGGACGAACTGATGGGACTGCTTCGCGCCAAGGATGTGTTCGACCTCTCCCAGGTCGAGTTCGCTATTCTGGATACGAGCGGCGAGCTGAACGTTCTGCTTAAGAAAGAGCATCAGCCGCTCACGCCCTCCGATATCCGTCTGCCCGTCGCTCCGGAGAAATTCAGCATGGCCGTCATTATGGACGGCAAGATTCTCGAGGATTCCCTGAAACGCATCGGCTTGAATCGCAATTGGCTGGCCGCCAAGCTGAAACAGATCGGAACGTCGCCCGACAAAATCTACTTGGCGCAGGTCGATTCCCAGAACAAACTATATCTCGATCCTTACGACGACTCCATGAAGCCGCTTTAACGAAAATTGATTTCCCTCTTTTTCCAGTTTAACGTCATTCTCCGCCCGTCTTTTCCATATAAATAAGACAGGCTGGGAGTGAAAGGGATGATCGGTGTTGTTCTCGTTTCGCAAAGTCGCCGTGATCGTGATCGGATGCTTGCTGATTGCCTTCGGAATCGATTTCTTCGTTATGCCGCTCAAAGTGCTGGACGGAGGTTTTATCGGAATCGCGTTGATCTCCAACTATTTGTTCGGCGTCAAAGTCGGAATCATACTGATGGCATGCAGCCTGCCCGTCTTCGTCTATACGTGGTTCAAGGACAGAACGTTTTTCTTCCACAGCTTGTTCGGAATGGTCTTCCTGTCCTACGCCGTCGATCTGCTGGATCCGTACAATCCGTTCGGCTCGATCATCGCGCTTCACCCGTTCGCCGCATCGATTGCGGGAGGAACCTGTATCGGGGTTGGGTTCGGACTTCTGTTAAAATTCGACACGAGCACCGGCGGAGTCGATCTGTTGGCCAAGCTGCTCGCGAAAAAAGTCAAAATCAACGTCGGCATTCTCATACTCGTCATGGACGCGATGGTCATCGCCGTAGGCGGCTTTTTGTTTTCACTCGATACGCTGTTTCTGTCCATAGCGACGATCGCTTCCGGGGGTCTGGCAACGAGCCTGTGTACTTCCAAGTTCTTCGCTTACTAAACGATCACTATATAATAGAAGAAAAAAACTGTCCAGGGCGAATGCCCTGGACAGTTTGCGCTTTGCAGCTCTTACTTTTGGATGGAAGCAACTGCGCCCGCGCCTACCGTACGGCCGCCTTCGCGGATAGCGAAGCGAGTGCCTTCTTCGATAGCGATCGGGGAGATCAGTTGAACCGTAACCGTGATGTTATCGCCAGGCATAACCATTTCCGTGCCTTCCGGCAGGTTGATGATACCCGTAACGTCTGTCGTCCGGAAGTAGAACTGCGGACGGTAGCCCGTGAAGAAAGGCTTGTGACGGCCGCCTTCAGCGGAAGTCAGAACGTAGATTTGAGCCGTGAATTCCGTGTGAGGCTTAACGGAACCTGGCTTAGCGATAACTTGCCCGCGCTCGATGTCTTTACGGTCAACGCCGCGAAGCAATGCGCCGATGTTGTCGCCAGCTTGAGCTTGGTCCAGCAATTTGCGGAACATCTCAACGCCCGTAACAACGGATTTGCGAGTTTCTTCTTGCAGACCGATGATTTCGGCTTCGTCGCCGACTTTGATGATACCGCGCTCAACACGGCCAGTAGCAACCGTACCGCGGCCCGTGATCGTGAACACGTCCTCGACCGGCATCAAGAAAGGCTTGTCAGTCGCGCGCTCAGGAGTCGGGATGTAGCTGTCGATTGCTTCGAACAGCTCGATGATTTTGTCAGCCCAAGGGCCGTCCGGGTTAGCCAGAGCTTCACGAGCAGCGCCGCGGATGATCGGAGTGTCGTCGCCCGGGAACTCGTACTCGTTGAGCAGATCGCGTACTTCCATCTCAACCAGTTCAAGCAGCTCTTCGTCTTCAACCATGTCGCATTTGTTCAAGAATACGACGATGTAAGGAACGCCTACTTGGCGGGAGAGCAGGATGTGCTCGCGCGTTTGCGGCATTGGGCCGTCAGCTGCGGATACGACCAGGATTGCGCCGTCCATTTGAGCAGCGCCCGTGATCATGTTTTTAACGTAGTCGGCGTGTCCAGGGCAGTCAACGTGAGCGTAGTGACGGTTAGGCGTCTCATACTCAACGTGAGCCGTGGAGATCGTGATGCCGCGCTCGCGCTCTTCCGGAGCTTTGTCGATTTGGTCGAATGCTACTGCAGCACCGCTGCCGTATTTTTTGTTCAATACCGAAGTGATTGCAGCAGTCGTCGTCGTTTTGCCGTGGTCAACGTGACCGATCGTGCCGATATTAACGTGCGGTTTTGTACGTTCGAATTTAGCCTTAGCCATTGATACTGTTCCTCCTTAATGAGTAAAAGGATTTGATTTTTATTTGATGACGGGGAACCGCTGCGTTAAACGGCGATTCTCCCATCCGCTTTCTGGAAAGCTTTACGCGCCGCCCTTGCTCTTGGACACGATTTCTTCCGAGATGGATTTCGGCACTTCTTCGTAGTGCGACAGCTCCATCGAGAATACGCCGCGTCCTTGAGTACCGGAACGGAGAGTTGTGGAGTATCCGAACATCTCTGCCAACGGAACCTTCGCACGAACGATCTGTGCGCCGAAACGCATATCCGATCCTTCGATGCGGCCGCGACGGGAGCTCAGCATCCCCATAACATCGCCGAAGTACTCTTCCGGAACCGTTACTTCAACCTTCATGATCGGCTCGAGCAACACAGGATCACATTTGTCCTTCGCTGCTTTAAGCGCCATCGATCCGGCGATTTTGAACGCCATCTCCGAGGAGTCGACGTCGTGGTAGGATCCGTCGAAGATCGTTGCTTTGATATCGACGAGCGGGAAGCCGGCAAGTACGCCGTTCTTCATCGACTCTTCGATACCGGCTTGTACCGGAGCGATATATTCGCGCGGTACGACGCCGCCGACGATCTTGTTCTCGAACGCGAAACCGGCGCCCGGCTCCTGAGGTTCGAACTCGATCCAGACGTGGCCGTATTGACCGCGTCCGCCCGATTGACGAACGAATTTGCCTTCGACTTTCGCAGGCGTACGGAACGTCTCGCGGTAGGCGACTTGAGGCTTACCAACGTTCGTCTCGACTTTGAATTCGCGAAGCATACGGTCAACGAGAATTTCCAAATGAAGCTCGCCCATCCCGGAGATGATCGTTTGACCGGTCTCTTCGTCCGTGTGAGCACGGAACGTAGGATCTTCTTCGGCCAGCTTCTGCAGAGCGATACCCATCTTATCTTGGTCGGCCTTCGTTTTCGGCTCTACCGCGAGTTGGATAACCGGCTCAGGGAAGTTCATCGACTCGAGGATAACCGGATTCTTCTCGTCGCACAGCGTGTCGCCCGTCGTCGTGTCTTTCAGACCGACGGCAGCAGCGATGTCACCGGAGTAGACTTCGCTGATTTCTTGACGGCTGTTCGCGTGCATTTGAAGAATACGGCCTACGCGCTCGCGCTTGCCCTTCGTCGCGTTGACGACATAAGAACCGGAGTTCAGTACGCCGGAGTAAACGCGGAAGAAGGTCAAACGGCCCACGTAAGGGTCGGTCATGATTTTGAACGCAAGCGCCGCAAACGGTTCGTTGTCGGAAGACTTGCGCGTCGTTTCCGTTCCGTCGTCCAGAACGCCCTTGATATCAGGAACGTCAACCGGAGAAGGAAGGTAAGCGACAACCGCGTCCAGCATCGGCTGAACGCCTTTGTTGCGATAGGAGGAACCGCAGACGACCGGGAAGATTTTCACTTCGCAGACGCCTTTGCGCAGAGCCGCTTTGATCTCTTCGACGGTGAGTTCTTCACCTTCGAGGTATTTCATCGTCAGCTCTTCGTCCAGCTCGGCAACTTTCTCTACGAGTTCGTTGCGAAGCTCTTCGACTTGCGCTGCGTACTCCTCAGGAATCGCCACCGTCTCCGGATCTTTGCCCAGATCGTCCTTATAGATATAAGCAACCTGTTCAACCAGGTCGATCATGCCTTTGAACGTATCTTCGGCTCCGATCGGCAGTTGGATCGCTACGGCGTTCGCGTTCAGACGCTCTCTCATGTCTTTGACGACATTCAGGTAGTCCGCGCCGATGATGTCCATCTTGTTAACATACGCGATCCGCGGTACGCCGTAGCGGTCGGCTTGACGCCATACCGTCTCGGATTGCGGTTCTACGCCTTCTTTGGCGCTGAATACGCCAACGGCCCCATCCAATACGCGCAGGGAGCGCTCGACTTCTACCGTAAAGTCAACGTGACCCGGAGTGTCGATAATATTAATGCGGTGGCCCTTCCACTGAGCGGTCGTCGCGGCAGACGTAATCGTAATGCCGCGCTCTTGCTCTTGCTCCATCCAGTCCATCGTAGCGGCGCCTTCGTGCACTTCGCCGATTTTGTGAACGCGTCCGGTGTAGAACAAAATCCGTTCAGTCGTCGTGGTTTTACCCGCATCAATGTGCGCCATAATCCCGATGTTGCGCGTATTTTGCAAGGAGAACTCTCTAGCCATTGATACAGTCTCCCTTCAAAATGTCTAGCTTCGCGATAATTACCAGCGGTAGTGAGCGAACGCTCTGTTCGCTTCCGCCATTTTGTGAGTGTCTTCGCGCTTCTTGACGGCTGCTCCCGTGTTGTTGGAAGCATCCAGAATTTCTGCAGCCAGACGCTCTTCCATCGTCTTCTCGCCGCGGTTGCGGGCATAGTTCACGAGCCAGCGCAGTCCAAGGGACGTGCGGCGCTCAGGTTTAACTTCGATCGGAACTTGATAGTTCGCGCCGCCTACGCGGCGAGCTTTAACTTCAAGCACCGGCATGATGTTCTTAATCGCTGCTTCAAAAACCTCCATCGGCTCTTTGCCGGAGCGTTCTTGAATCAACTTGAAAGCATCATACAGAAGCTGTTGCGCTACGCCTCTCTTACCGTCGATCATAATACGGTTGACAAGGCGAGTTACCAGTTTGCTGTTGTACAGCGGATCCGGGAGTACGTCCCGTTTCGGAACCGGTCCTTTGCGTGGCATCAAGGTTCCTCCTTTCTCATTCATGACGCTCGGGCCGGCTTAGCCGCCCCTTGCGGATTAGGATTTTTTGACTTTCGGTCTCTTCGTTCCGTATTTGGAACGAGCTTGTTTGCGGTTGTTCACTCCAGCGGTATCCAGAGCTCCGCGAACGATGTGGTAACGAACACCCGGAAGGTCCTTAACCCGGCCTCCACGAACAAGAACGACGCTGTGCTCTTGCAGGTTGTGGCCGATTCCTCCGATGTAGGCGGTCACTTCTACGCGGTTCGTCAGACGAACACGAGCGTATTTACGAAGAGCGGAGTTCGGTTTCTTCGGCGTCATCGTACCTACACGGGTGCAAACCCCGCGTTTTTGAGGAGCGCTCAGATCCGTTTCCACGCGTTTGAGAGCGTTGAAACCTCTTTGAAGCGCCGGCGATTTCGATTTAACGACCTTCGATTGACGTCCTTTGCGAACGAGCTGGTTGATTGTTGGCATGCTGCCACCCCCTTCCCATGATGGGTACAAATAAGAAAGAATAAGCGATCGGATCGACGCGAACTGTGAAGCCCACAGATCCAGGTGGTTCATTTTGAGAGGCGAGAAAGGGCTCGACCGGAACACCCGCATCTGCGGCAACCGCATCAAACCCGTTATTCCTATTCTCAATCGGCTCGATAAATCAACGGCCGATAATAGCTCACCATCGCCTAAGTCCGCACCGGTCTCGGCACGTCTGAACGACGTACCTCTGGCACACACTAGAACATATTATCACTTCGAAAATGCTGTGTCAAGAACCTAGATTTCCGCTTTGCGAAGATGCTTGTCCTCTGCGGGCGCTATAGTTTCTTCCTGTTTATAAGCCTAAGAAAGAGAGCGAACAGTACGGAGGCGTACAGCCACGGAGCGGCCAGAGCGATAGATTTGCAATCGTTCGGCATTGCCCCATACCGATTAAACGCATCCATCAGCGGAAATACGGGCGGAAGCAGCCAAACCAGTCCCTTCAGCGGATCAGGCAGCGCTTCGGAGATGCCTGCAGCGGCCAGCGATAAGACGGCGACCAGCAGGAGCCCTATCAACGAATAACTGAGTTTGCGGATGAGTCTGCAAGTAAACCAATAGGACACCGCCGCCCCAAGCACTCCCAGCCCCGCGTGCCCGATCAGGGAGATCAGCGCCTCTCCGATCTCCGGCCGCCTGTCAAATTTGTCGAACAGAATCGGATAGGCGACGGCGATGACGGCCAGGCCGGAGATCCAGACGGCGATGACCGCCGCCCGTACAGCGACATATTTCGTCTGTCCCCCCGCATGAAGCGCGCCGATCATTTGCTGCGTCTCGTCTTCCGCATCGACGTATCCGAAGCCGAGCCAGGAAGCGACAAGGAACGTCAGCGTCGCGGTCAACGAATAGCTCGGCATGACCGGATTCGGCACGACGCTATAAATAAAAATAAGCGCGATTCCGAAGAGCAGCATCGGCCCGAGGTATTTATAAGTTCGTACGTAATGCTTGAACGAGAATGCCATAATGCCCAACATCGCTTATCCTCCATCGTCGACACGGCTGACGGTTGCCGTCCCTGGCGCTACCCGAACTGAGCGGATCGATCCGCCGGCCTTCAGAACGGCGCGAAGAAAATCGTCGCAGCGATCGGCCTCGACGCGGCAACCCCAGCCGCCCCCATGTTCATACTTAGATACGACTCCAGCAGAGCCTGCGCACACGTCTTCCGCCTCGGCGTCGGCAAGCTCGAACTCCACGATCTTGCAGGAGACAGGCGCCGCCGATCCGCCGTTCGCGAGCGGCGCGATGCCCCCGTTCTCGAGCCGGACGACCCGGTCCGCAATTCGCTCCACGAGCTCCCGCTCATGCGTGGAGAACACGATGGCCATCCCCTGCTCTTTGAGCCGATGCAGAATGTCCGTCAGCTCGGCGCGGGTCTGTGCATCCAACCCCGAGAGCGGCTCGTCGAGCAGGAGCAATTCCGGCTCCTCCAGCAGCGCCTGCATCAAGTTGACCTTTTGGAGCATCCCTTTGGAGAAGTCCCTGAGCCGCCCCGACTCTGTCGATTGCAGCCGGAACAGCTCGAAAAGCCGTTCGATCGTCCGCTCTAGCGTGGCGGGTTCCATCCCGCGAATCTTCCCCATTGCGCGCAAATATTCCCTCGCCGTGAACCGCAGCCTCGGGAAACGGTCCGGTGCGAAGCCGATTCGCTTCAGCGGGAGGCTCGCCAGCCTGGAGCCCCCGTCCAAGGCGCTCAGCCCGCTTAGCGCCTTGAGCAAGGTGCTCTTGCCCGATCCATTGTTCCCGAGAAGGGCAACGACTTCCCCGCGCTCGATCTGCAGCGACAGCTTGTCCAGCACGATGCGCCCGGCGTAGCTTCGCCGGACATCCTCGAGCCGTACGAGCGGCTCCTTCGCCATGAAGACTCTCCTCTCTTTTCTCGCCTTCATTCAAAAAAAGCGGATACCGTTGCCGGTATCCGCTTCTGTGTCATTCGTTTTATTCCACGCCGACCGGTTCGAGCTCTGCCGCTTCGTCCGTCGGTTCGTCAAACGGCGACACGACCTTGATGTTGCGGTAACGAGCCATCCCCGTACCTGCCGGAATGAGCTTCCCGATAATGACGTTCTCCTTGAGCCCGAGCAGGCGGTCGACCTTGCCCTTGATCGCGGCATCGGTCAGAACGCGGGTCGTCTCTTGGAAGGACGCCGCAGACAAGAACGAATCCGTCTCGAGGGACGCCTTCGTGATCCCCAGCAGTACCGGACGGGCAACCGCAGGCTCCTTGTCGGACAGGATCGCTTCGCGGTTAGCCGCTTCGTACTCGTGCAGATCGACGAAGGCTCCAGGGAGCAGCGTCGTGTCGCCAGGATCGACGATGCGGATCTTGCGAAGCATCTGCTTGATCATGACCTCGATATGCTTGTCGTTGATCTCAACGCCCTGATTCCGGTATACGCGCTGAACCTCTTGCAGAATGTAGTTCTGCACCCCGCGAATCCCCTTGATGCGCAGCATCTCTTTCGGATCGATGGAGCCGTCCGTCAATTCGTCGCCCGCTTCGACCTGCTGGCCTTGGACGACGCGAATGCGGGAGCCGTAGCTGACCGGATAGATCTTCGATTCCGCTCCGCCCTGCAATTCGATCTCGCGGCGATCCTTCGTCTCGCGAATTTCCTTGATGACGCCGTCGAGCTCGGAGATGATCGCTTGACCTTTCGGGTTGCGCGCTTCAAAGAGCTCCTGAATACGCGGCAAACCTTGGGTGATATCGTCTCCGGCGACGCCGCCGGTGTGGAACGTACGCATCGTGAGCTGCGTTCCCGGTTCGCCGATCGATTGAGCGGCGATAATACCGACCGATTCGCCGATCTCGACTTGCTTGCCGGTCGCCAAGTTGCGTCCATAGCAGAGCTTACATACGCCATGACGGGCGCGGCAGCTAAGCACGGAACGAATCTGAATGCTCTTGATGCCCGCGCGAATGATCTCTTCGGCCTTAGGCGTGTCGAGCAGATCGTTGCGATGCGCGATGATTTCCTTCGTCTCCGGATGACGGATCGTCTCGAACGCGTAGCGGCCTTCGATCCGGTCGAACAGATCTTCGATGACCTCTTTGCCGTCCTCGATCCGGGAGACGGTAATGCCTTTATCCGTGCCGCAATCGTCCTCGCGAACGATCACGTCCTGCGCGACGTCGACGAGACGACGAGTCAGATAACCCGAGTCGGCGGTACGAAGAGCCGTATCGGCAAGACCTTTCCGCGCGCCGTGAGTGGAGATGAAGTACTCCAAGACCGTCAGGCCTTCGCGGAAGTTCGACTTGATCGGCAATTCGATGATCCGTCCGGACGGGTTGGCCATCAGACCCCGCATACCGCCCAATTGGGTGATCTGCGATTTGTTGCCCCGCGCCTTGGAATCGACCATCAGCATGATGCTGTTGTAGCGATCCATCGACTTCATCAGAATGTCCGTAATTTCGTCCTTCGTCTTGCTCCAGATCTCGATAACGCGGTCGCGGCGTTCTTCGTTCGTAATCAGACCGCGACGGTATTGGGTCGTAACGACTTTGACGCGTTCTTCCGACTTCTTCAGAATTTCTTGCTTCTCCTGAGGAACGATAACGTCGGATACGCCGATCGTAATGCCCGCGCGAGTCGAGTACGTAAAGCCGAGCTGCTTGATGTTGTCCAGGATGACCGACGTCTGGGTCGTATGGTAAATGCGGAAGCATTCGCCGATAATGTTGCCCAGATACTCTTTGCCGACGGCGCCGGGAATGGCAGGATCCTCGATAAACTTCGAGATGTCCGCGCCTTTTTCATAGATGAAATATTTATCCGGCGTACCTTTAACGAGGTTTTCTTTCGTCGCCTCGTTGATGTAAGGGAACGTGTCCGGGAAAATTTCGTTGAAAATGATTTTGCCGATCGTCGTGACGATGAGCGCTTCCTGCTGCTCCGGCGTGAAGGTTTTCTTTTTCAGCTCTTTAACCGGAATAACGACGCGTGCGTGCAGGGAAACCCCTTCCGTACCGCGTTGGTAAGCGGAGACCGCTTCGTTGACGTTCGCGAATTTGAATCCGGAACCGTAAGCCTTGTTGTTGTCCATCGTCAGATAGTAGCAACCGAGTACCATATCTTGAGACGGAGTAACGACCGGCTTGCCGTCTTTCGGGTTCAAGATGTTGCCCGCGGCCAGCATCAGCAAGCGTGCTTCCGCTTGGGCTTCTGCCGACAGAGGCACGTGAACGGCCATCTGGTCGCCGTCGAAGTCGGCGTTGTACGCCGTACAGACGAGCGGGTGAAGCTTGATCGCGCGGCCTTCGACCAGAATCGGCTCGAAAGCTTGGATGCCCAGTCTGTGCAGCGTCGGAGCGCGGTTCAGAAGCACCGGGTGTTCCTTGATGACTTCTTCCAGCACGTCCCACACTTCAGGGCTGACTCGTTCGACTTTGCGCTTCGCGCTCTTGATGTTGTGGGCCAGACCTTTGAGCACCAGCTCTTTCATGACGAAAGGCTTGAACAGTTCCAGCGCCATCTCCTTAGGGAGACCGCATTGGTACATTCTCAGGCTCGGACCTACGACGATAACGGAACGTCCGGAGTAGTCGACCCGTTTACCGAGCAAGTTCTGACGGAAACGGCCTTGCTTCCCTTTCAGCATGTGGCTGAGGGATTTGAGCGGACGGTTGCCCGGGCCCGTTACCGGGCGGCCGCGGCGGCCGTTGTCGATCAAGGCGTCGACGGCTTCCTGGAGCATCCGCTTCTCGTTCTGCACGATGATGTCCGGAGCTCCGAGGTCGAGCAGGCGCTTCAGCCGGTTGTTCCGGTTGATGACGCGGCGGTACAGGTCGTTCAAGTCGCTCGTCGCGAAGCGTCCGCCGTCCAGTTGAACCATCGGGCGCAGCTCCGGAGGAATAACCGGAAGCACGTCGAGGATCATCCAGTCCGGCAGGTTGCCGGAGTTGCGGAACGATTCGATGACTTCCAGACGCTTGATCGCGCGGTTGCGGCGTTGGCCCTGAGCCGTGCGCAG
>NZ_JBEPYQ010000073.1:0-34536 GCF_041641335.1 Cohnella sp.
GGGCCATGCCGAGCATATTTATTTTCACGTAAAAGGCGAACCCCTGCTGCATCCGAAGATCGACGAGCTGCTCGATATCAGCCATGAGAAAGGATTCAAAGTCAACCTGACGACGAACGGCACGCTGCTCGGCAAGAACCGGCACAAGCTGCTGGGCAAGCCGGCGCTTAGGCAGATGAATTTCTCGCTGCACAGCTTCGACGGGCATGAGGGCTCGGTCGACAAGGAAGGCTATGTCGGCAGCGTGCTCGAATTCGCCAAGGAAGCGGTCGCCTCCTCCGACATGATCGTGTCTTTGCGCTTGTGGAATTTGACGCCGGATAACGAGACGAACGTGAAGAACGATCGCAATCGCGAGATTTTGGAACAGATTCAGCAGGCGTTTCAATTGGACTTCCGGATCGAGGAACGCTTCGTAAGGGGCCAAGGGATCAAAATCGCCGACCGCGTCTATCTGAATCACGAGGAAGAGTTCAAGTGGCCGGATCTGAAGGAGAAGGAAGACGAGGGCCGGGGCTTCTGCCACGCGCTGCGCAATCAGGCGGGCGTCCTTGTCGACGGTACCGTCATCCCGTGCTGCCTGGATGGAGAAGGCGTCATCAACTTGGGCAACCTGCACGCCAAGCCGTTCTCGGAAATTATTGAAGGCGAGCGCGCAAATCGGCTGTACGATGGCTTCTCTCGCAGGGAAGTCGTCGAAGAGCTGTGCCGCAAGTGCGGTTATCGGCAAAGATTCAGCGTGTAGCAACGATCCGAAAGTCGCGGAAACGCGGCTTTTTACACATACAAGGAGTGGAAAAACATGACAAAAGCACTACAGCCTGCGCCCGAGAAGGAATATATAATGAGGATACTCGAAGCTTTGCTCGCGACGCCGAGCCCGAGCGGCTTCTGCATGGAGATCATGAAGCGGGTGCGCGCCGAGACGGAGAAGCTGGGCTTCGCGCTGGAGATGACGCCGAAGGGCAATGCCGTCATTACTCTGCCCGGAGCGGAAGAAGACGCGGGCGGTACGCTCGCGCTGACCGCGCACGTGGATACGCTAGGCGCGATGGTTCGTTCGATCAAGCCGAACGGAATGCTGCGATTTACGCCCGTTGGCGGATACGCGATGCAGACCGTGGAAGGCGAATACTGCCTCGTGCATACCCGGGACGGCAGAACGTACGAAGGCACGGTGCTGTCGACGCAGCCCTCCGTCCACGTCTACGCCGACGTGCGCGACCAGAAACGGGAAGAGGCGAACATGGAAATCCGGATCGATGAGCTCGTCCGGACGAAGGAAGAGACGGAGAAGCTCGGCATCGCTCCGGGCGACTTCGTCTCCTGGGATCCCCGCACCCGGATTTTGCCGAACGGATGGATCAAGTCGCGGCATCTGGACGACAAAGCGAGCGTCGCCGCCCTGTTCGGCGTCATGCATTGGCTGAAGCGCGAAGGCGTTCGCCCGGCCAGAACCGTTAAGGTCGTCCTGTCGACCTACGAGGAGGTCGGACACGGCAGCTCCCACATTCCGCCGGATATTACGGAATTGATCGCCGTCGACATGGGCGCGATCGGAGACGACCTGTCGACGACGGAGCGGGACGTCTCGATCTGTGCCAAAGACTCGTCAGGCCCTTACGACTACGGCATGACTTCCAGGCTGATCGAGCTCGCCCGCCGGGAGAGAATCCCGCATGCCGTCGACATCTATCCGTATTACGGCTCCGACGCATCCGCCGCTCTTCGCGGAGGCAGCAACATTCGCGCGGCGCTGATCGGTCCCGGCGTGCATGCTTCGCACGGAATGGAGCGAACGCATGCGGACGCCGTCGCGAACACCGCCTCGCTGCTGATTGCCTACATTATGGACAAGGGAGAAGATGACAGATGAGCAGCTTGACTGAACGCCCGACGAAGGAAGAATACGGCGGACATTTCGGAACGTATATCGACATCGTCCCCGAGGGAAACATTGTCGATATCTTGGCGGACGATTTGAAATCGACCTCCGAGTTTCTGTCCGATCTTCCACTGGAAAAAGCGGAGCACCGCTACGCGCCGGGCAAATGGAGCATCAAGGAAGTCATCGGACACATCGCCGACACCGAGCGGATCATGAGCTACAGGCTGCTCCGCATTGCGCGAGGAGACAGCACGCCGCTGCCGGGCTTCGATCAGGACGAATACATGAAGTACGTCGATTTCGATGCTTACACGTTGTCCGATCTGATCGAGAACTACATCTCCGTGCGCAAAGCGACGCTGTCGCTCGTTCGGGGATTGACGGACGAAGCGTGGGCGAGAACGGGAACGGCGAGCAACACCGTCATGAGCGCGAAGGCGCTTGCCTACGTTGTCGCCGGTCACGGCCTGCACCATATTCGCATCGTGAAAGACAAGTATTTGGCTTAAGAAGAATCGCCGTCCTATTCGTCGTCCATATATTCGAGCAGTCTATTCGGCCGCCGATCCGCCCTTCCAGCGGAGCGCGGCCGTTTGCCTTTGGAGTTCCCTTTGGCCGCCGACCGTTCTTTGCGCGCCAGGTGGGCAAGCTCCTTCTCCGTTTTCCGGTAATTGGCGAATCGCTTCGGATCGAGCTCGCCGGAGCTCAGCGCTTCGAGCACCGCGCATCCGGCTTCGCCGTCGTGCTTGCAATCCCGGAAGCGGCAGCCCGAAGCGAGCTGCTCGATGTCGGAGAAAGCCAGCTGCCAGCCTTCTTGCGCATCCCACAGCTGCAGCTCGCGCATGCCGGGCGTATCCATGACGAGCGCTCCGCCGGCGAGCAGGAACAGCTCGCGGTGAGTCGTCGTATGGCGGCCGCGCGCATCGTCTTCCCGGATGCCCTGCGTAAGCTGCAGGTCGTGGCCGGCCAGCCAGTTCAGCAGCGTCGATTTGCCGACGCCGGACGAGCCCGTGATCCCAATCGTCGCTCCGGGCTTCAGATAGGCGCCGAGCGCTTCCTTGCCGGACCCGGTCCATGCGCTGACGCAATGAACCGGTACGCCCGGCGCGGCATCCTCGACCAGGGCGGCGAACGCTTCGGGGTCCGGGCACAGATCCGCTTTCGTCAGCAGCACGACCGGGGAGGCGCCGCTTTCCCAGGCTGCGATCATGTAGCGCTCGATCTTGCGCAGATTGAAGTCCTGGTTCAGGGCGTTCACGATAAACAAATAATCGAGATTGGCTCCGACGATCTGGTCTTCGATAACCGATCCCGCGACTTTGCGAACCATAGCCGACCGGCGAGGTAGAACTGCGTGGATGACGGAGCGTTTCTCTCCGGGCAGCGGCTCGGTCAGCACCCAGTCGCCGACGGCGGGGTAATCGCCGCGCTTCGCGGCCAGAAACTCGAACTTCCCGGTGACGGCCGCGCTGTGCAGTCCGTCCGCGGTCATCAGGTTATACGAATGGGAGAATTGGGCGACGACCCGGGCAGGCGAATACTGGCGCAGCGGCTGTTCCATCTCCGCGAGCGTTTGCTGCCAGCCGTCGTTCCAGCCGTAAGCCGTCAGTTGATCGTTGATTATAGGATTCATAGGTTGAGTTAACTCCTCATAAATTGAATTTTGCGAAACAACGCGAACAGCCGCAGGGATTCCCTGCGGCTGTTCAGAGAGTGCCGAACGGATCGGCACTCAAAAAAACCGCTCAGAAACCGGATGGTCTCTGGCGGTCTGCATCTGCAACGCGGCCAAGCAAACGTCAAATCCGCTTGCTCAATCGAACGGCATTACAGCGCAACATTCCGTAGAGACCGGGGACTATGCCCGCGAACAACCGACTCGACAACCGATACATTCGTGAAGTTAACCATATTCCTCAGCCTCCTTGCGTGTAATATGGTGCTATTATAGGCGTCCTTTATTTTCCTTGTCAAGCTGTAAACGGATAAAAAACCGAGTTTGAAGATTTGTCAATCGGATGGTATAGTATGAAAGCTGGACATAATATTCCATCATTGGATATGGAGGAAACAGAGAAAAGTGAATACCGCAGACAACGCAGCTGGGTCTCAGTACAAGGATCTCGAGAACGTCAAGCGCCTGCCGATCCTGATCACGCTGATCATCGGAGCGTTCTTCTCCATCCTGAACGAAACTCTGCTCAATATCGCTTTTGTTGACCTGGTAAAAGATCTTGAAGTGCCCTATACGACCATTCAATGGCTGTCCACCAGCTACATGCTCGTCGTCGGCATACTTATCCCGGTATCCGCCTTGCTGGTGCAATGGTTTACGACAAGGCAGATGTTTATCGGCGCGATGGTGCTCTTCTCCATCGGAACGCTCGTATGCGCCATCGCTCCCGGTTTTTCCGTCCTGCTGGTAGGCCGGATCATTCAAGCGTTCGGCACCGGCCTGATGCTGCCCGTTATGATGAATACGATTCTCGTGCTGTACCCGCCGGAGAAGCGCGGCGCGGCTATGGGCAGCATTGGTCTCGTCATCATGTTCGCTCCGGCGATCGGACCGACGCTGTCCGGCCTCATTCTCGAGTCGCTCGATTGGCGCTGGCTGTTCTACCTGGTGCTGCCGTTCGCCGTTATGTCCGTCGTCATCGCCACGATCTACCTGAAGAACGTAACGGACGTCACGAAGCCGAAAGTCGACGTTCTGTCGATCATTCTGTCCACGGCCGGCTTCGGCGGCATCGTCTACGGCTTCAGCAGCGTCGGCGAAACCGATGGAGGCGGCTGGTCGGAGCCGAAAGTGATCTGGACGCTAATCGTTGGAGGGCTCGCCCTCGTCCTGTTCGTCTGGAGACAGATCGTGTCCAAGCAGCCGATGCTTAACTTGCGCCCGTTTCTGTCGCCGATGTTCTCTCTTAGCACGGTGCTGCTGATCATCGTCATGATGTCGCTGTTCTCGACGCTGATGCTGCTGCCGATTTTCCTTCAGCAGGGCTTGCTGATGACGGCTTTCGCGGCGGGGCTCGTGCTTCTGCCGGGAGGTATTCTGAACGGCTTCCTGTCTCCGGTGACGGGCAAGCTGTTCGACAAGTTCGGCCCGCGTGTGCTCGCGATCCCGGGCGCGATCATTCTCGCCGTCGTCATGTATCTGTTCACGACGGTCGACCTGGAGACGACGAAGGGCTTGATCATCCTGTACCACTGCATTATGATGGTCGCCATCTCGATGATCATGATGCCGGTGCAGACGAACGGACTGAATCAGCTGCCGCGCGCCTACTATCCGCACGGAACGGCGATCCTCAATACGCTGCAGCAAGTATCCGGAGCGATCGGCGTGGCGTTCTTCATCAGCATTATGACCAACGGAACGAAGGACTACTTCGCCAATCCGCCGGCCGATGCCGCTCCCGAACAGCTTCCGGCGCTCGCGCTTAACGCGGGCATCCACAACTCGTTCAAGATCGGCATGATCTTCGCGATCGTCGCAGTCGTTCTGGCGCTGTTCCTCAAGAAGACGAAAGCGCCGGAAGCGGAAGCTCAGCAGAAAGCCTCTTTAGCGGATAGATAAGTCATCCATACAGCGAGAACCGCGCGGCAACGCGCGGTTTTCTGCTGTCTTCCTAACAATCGCCGAGCGATTCTTCGCCGGAACCGTTCGACAAGTTTCAGGTTGGCCGCCGGTTTCGGTTATACTAGAACATAACGCCTAATCTTTCCATACGAGGTATTCATCATGAAAACAATGAGAACGAGATATGTTGCCGCCTTGTCGCTCGTCGCGATGGGAGTCGGGTTCGTCGTAACGCTGCTGCTGCCGTACCATCCCGTCACCGAGCTGCTGAAGGGAGGGTTCGAAGCGGGGCTGGTCGGAGGCTTCGCGGACTGGTTCGCCGTGACGGCGCTATTCCGCCATCCGCTGGGAATTCCGATTCCCCATACGTCGCTGCTGCTCAAAAACCGGGACAAAATCGCCAAATCGCTCATTTCCGCGCTGGAGAACGAGCTGCTGAACAAGGATAGCATCAAGGAGAAGCTGAAGCAGTTTCAGCTGATGAGGACAGCGGGTTCGGCACTGACCCGGCTGGCGGCGAAGCGCAGCAATCGCGTCGGCGTCCTTAAGCTGGCGCACGCCTTCCTAGCCCGGCTTCCGGTTGAGACGTTCGCGCCTTACGTGCAGCGCGCAATCGCGGAGGCGGTCAAGCAGGCCGACGTCCAGCCGCTGGCGGGCAAGGCCGTACAAGCCGTCGTCCGGGAACGGATGGACGAGCGGGCGCTTGACTACGCGCTGCGTCAAGGCGGGGCATGGGTGAGCAAGCCGGAGACGGCTTACATGCTCGGATCGATCGCCATGCAGAAAATGTCCGAGGCCGAAGTCGGCGGATTTATGGGCTTTGCGGTGCAGGCGTTCACGGGATTCATGAGCGAGGACAAGCTCGGCGGCATGATCCAACAGCTGCTGTTGTCGGGCATCCGGGATTTACTCATGCCGGGTAACGCCAACCGGGACAAGCTGCTGGCGGAGATCCGGCGCCAGTTGAGCCTGGCCGCGGAGAATGAAGAGCTGTTGGAGCGGGGCAAAAGCTGGGTCGTGGACAAAATCGAGCATCCGGACAGCGGCCGGTTTCTGCTTGAGCGTATGGAGTCGCTGCGGCAGTCGGTTCTCTCGGCGCTGGAGCGGGAGATGGCGCGGGGCGGACGCCAGGTCGTCTCCGTTCTCCGCTACGTCGTGCGCAGACTTCAAGCCGAGCCCGAGACGGTCGAAGGCGTGGAGCGCAGAGTGCTCAACTTCGTCGCGGACACGGTGGAAGCGAATCATTATCGCATCGGGCTGCTGATCAAGGACAACATCGACAAGATGAACGACAAGGAGCTTGTCAACATGCTGGAGGAGAAAATCGGCGGAGATCTCCAATGGATACGCGTCAACGGGGCTTTGTGCGGCTTCCTTATCGGCCTTGTCCTGTCAGGCGTTCAATTGCTGGGCTGATCGGGCATGAGCTCGATCTCCCTGACGATGATGTCGGGAGAGAGCCGACGTTGATGCATTTTAAGAATAATTGCGCGTGCTTGATCTGACGATGATCTGGTTGGAGGCGAGCATATGATTATCAATGTTGGCGCTCTCGTTATTCATCTTTTCCATTAACATGCGTACCGCTATTTTGGCCATCTCTTCTCTGTCGATCCTTACGGTGGTTAAGGGGGGCTCAATGTACTTGGATAGAATGATATCGTCAATGCCGATTACGGAAATATCCTCTGGAACGCTCAAACCGTGTTCTTTAATGCATCTGATAGCGCCTATCGCAAAGATGTCGCTGGAACAAAATACGGCGGACGGTTTTGTGTTGGAAGACAAAATAAGTTTCATGCAAGCTTCGGCCGTATGCTCGTCATGCGCATCTAATTGAATCCAATGAATCGGCATCTCGAATTCTCGTTCCTCTATCGCTTTCTTGAAGCCGTTAAAGGTTTGGAAGCTGTAATTGGTAAGCAGGCGATTGCCGATATGGGCAATTCTGCTGTGGCCAAGTTGGATTAAATAAGAAACGGCTGAATAAGCCGCTTCAAAGTAATCCGCGTAAACGCAAAGGGTGGCCGAGTTGGATAAATGGGTATCGATCACGATATAAGGGATTTCAAATTTATTTAATCCCGTCATAATCTCCGCATCCGGATCCCCGTAAAATATAACCCCGTCGACATCGTAAGATTTGATTACCTTCGGAAACAACACTTCGCCGTTCTCCACGGCTACGGAAGTAAAGATTAAGTTGTATTGATAACGATTGCATTCCTCTACCACAATTCGATTCAATTCTGAATAAAAAATATTCTCAAGCGGAGAAGAATCCTTATTGGCCAGAACGGCAATATTATACGTTTTGTTAAAGAGCAATCTTCTCGAGTTGGGATTTGGGGAATATTGAAGCTGGGCAATTAGCTTCGACACTTTTTCCCTGGTTTCGTCGCTGACCCCCTTTTTGTTATTGAGCACAATTGAGACAGCAGCAGGGGACACTCCGGCTAATTTAGCGATCTCTTTAATCGTTAATTTTGGCATGCGATCCCCTTCCAGATAAATGCGTTTATTTAACTGATTATAATTCTTCCTTTTGTGCAAAGTCAATTTGGAGAAAGCGGTAGAATTCAGTTATTGGAGAAAAAGAGTTGTGAACTGTCTAGAGATAAATGCATGTAGTTTAAAGCAAAAGCAATCTTGACATGAAAAAAATTAAGTTATATTATAGCCATAACTAAAAGGTTTTAGTCAAAGAGAGGTGGTTTTATAGCTGTTATTTTCTTTTGATTTCGTAAATCCGTAATAATTAGTAAATGCGTTTATTAACTTCCGTGGGTTACAGGTGCCCGCACAATGTTGCCTTGGTCCTATAAAGGGGGGGATCGCTGCATTCATGGGGATACGGTTACATCGACGATGGAAGGCCGCCTGGCTGAAAGCGCTTAACGAGTTGGAGATCTCCTTGAAGGAAAGAAGATAGGGTTGAGCAGCAACATCTTGAATTAGCCGTGCGCGTCGAATCAAAGAAATTAAAATACATCATGGAGGTATAACAATGCCGGGACCTGGTGCTTATTTGGTTGGCAGTGAAGAAAAGAAAGAGTTGATGGACGTAATTGAAAGCGGACACTTTTTCCGCTATGGCGCGGAGAACGATCCCCGCTTTCAACAGAAGGTACTCCAATTCGAGAAGGAATTCGCGAGCTATTCGGGAGCGAAATATTGTGTTGCTGTCTCTAGTGGAACAGGAGCGCTGATGAGCGCGCTTACCGCCTTGAATATCGGACCGGGCGATGAAGTTATCGTGCCCGGATATACGTTTATTGCGTCCCTGTCTTCCATTATTTTATCCGGCGCTATACCTGTATTGGCGGAAATCAATGAATCGTTGACCATCGACCCCGACGACATTGTCAAAAAGATTACCAAACGAACTAGAGCGATTATGCCCGTGCATATGCTCGGCAATCCGAGCGAAATGGATAAGATTATGGAAATTGCCCGGCAATACAACTTGGTCGTCATCGAGGACTGCTGTCAAGCTGCCGGGGCTTCGTACAAGGGGAAAAAGCTGGGGACGATCGGCCATATGGGCGCGTTTTCCTTAAACAATTTCAAGACCATTACGAGCGGTGACGGTGGTATGGTTGTCACCAATGACGAATTGCTGTACGAGAGGGCTTTCGCATTTCATGATCAGGGCCACAAGCCTAACCGGACCGGAGTTGAAATCGGAAACCGGAGCATCATCGGCATGAATATGAGAATGAACGAATTGACGGGCGCCGTCGCACTTGCGCAGACGAGAAAGCTCGATCAAATTCTGGAGACCCTGCGCAACAAGAAAAATAAGCTGAAGAGCGAGCTCAAGTCTACGATGGGCGTTACATTCAGAAGAATCAACGATCCGTTCGAATGCGCGACGTTGCTGACGCTTCTGTTCGACAACAAGGAAACGGCGGAGAAATTCGGGCAGAAGGTCGGAGCGAAGACGCTGGCCCATTCCGGCTGGCACGTCTACAACAACATGGAACAACTGCTGAACTTGAAATTCGACCTTGACGACGGGGAGATTATGGAATACCGCAAGCATATGCTCCCGCAAACCGATAGCATTTTGGAGAGGGCAATCAACATCAGCATCGGAGTTGTCGACAACGGCTTAGGCGCTGGCTATGGCATCAACATCCGGTCTACCGACGAAGAGATTGCGGTTGTCGGCGCGAATATCAAAGAAATCATGAAGGAGATTCTCTCTTGAAGAAAATGAAAGCCGGTATCATCGGCATGGGATTTATCGCCGGCAGCCATATCGATGCGGTCCGACGCCTCGGCTTTGCGGAATGGGCTGCCGCGGCCGGAACCGGGACCCATCACGAGCTCTCCCGCCAGAAAGCGGAGGCGCATTACATCCCCCGGTACTATGAGAGTGTGGATGATATGCTCCTGGATCCGGAAATCGAGGTCGTGCATAATTGTACGGCCAATCATCTGCATCTTGAAATGAATGAGAAAATCATTAAAGCCGGCAAGCATGTGTTCTCGGAAAAGCCTCTCGCCAAAAGTGTCCGGGAGTCGGAGCGTTTACTGAGCTTGCTGCAGGACCACCCTGAAGTTACGCACGGCATGAACTTTAACTACAGGATGAACCCGCTCGTGCAGGAGATGAAGCATAAAGTGCGCAGCGGGCAGATCGGACAGCCCAGACTCATTCACGGTTCATATCTTCAAGATTGGCTGCTCTTGGATACGGACTACAATTGGCGGCTCGATCCCGAATTCGGCGGCGATTCCAGGGCGATCGCGGATATCGGATCGCATTGGATGGACGCGGCTCAGGTTGTAATCGGCGGTAAAATCATCGAAGTATGCGCCGATCTTGTGACGGTATGGCCGGTGAGAAAGAAGCCCGCGACAGCGATCGAGACATTCGCTGTTCAAGCAAGCGCTTCCTATGAGGAAAAATCGATAGTTACCGAAGATTACGGATCCGTGCTGTTTCGAATGGATAACGGAGTTAGCGGCGTATTCTACGTGTCGCAAGTCAGCGCGGGGAGGAAGTGCCATTTCAACCTTGAAGTGAATGGCAGTCAGGCGTCACTGTATTGGAATCAGGAGGATGCCGATCGCATGTGGATGGGGTTCAGGGATGAAGACAATCGCTCGATCATGAGAAGCCCGAATAGGCTCCACGAACAAGCCCGGCATTATTCATCGCTGCCCTCGGGTCATCCTGAAGGCTGGAACGATGCTTTGAAAAACAATGTCTACAGCTTTTACAAGTTTGTCGCCGAGAGGAAAAGCTTGAAGACCGAAGCCTGCGACTTTGCGACGTTCGAAGACGGCCACTACATCATGAAGCTGATCGAAGCCATATTGGAAAGCCATCGTTCCAAGGGTTGGGTAAAGGTCTGAACTCTCTTCGGTCCGTACTGTCGCCATACAAACGTTATCTTTATGGGGAGGTATACGATGAAAGTAAAAACAAATTACATGAAAGCGATTACGAATTTGGCGTTGATCGCTCTTCTAACGGTTGCATGTTCAGGCCATACAGGCAAATCTTCGGAATCGGGCGGGCCGGAAGGATCGGGTTCGGCCGGAACGAAGAAAACGGAAATCAAATTTATGGTGACAAACGAGAATTACAGCGGGAGGCTAAAGGACTTCATCGCGAATTACGAATCGTCGACCGGCAACCAAGTGGAGGTGCAGTTACTGCCGTCTGCGGAATTCGACAATATGCTGAAAATCAAAATGATGTCGGACGAAGGTCCGGATTTGTTCGTGACGGACGATATTGCGATGTCGCAGTTTAACGTACCCAAGGAATGGTTCGCGGACTTGTCTGGACGGTCATGGGTTCAGCGGCTTTCAGATGGAGGAAGAAAGATCATCGAGTGGAACGATGGTAAGATCACCGGATTGCCGATCACGAACCCGGGCGGTATGGGCATTCTGTACAATAAGGCGATATTCAAGAAACTCGAACTGGAAGTTCCTCAAACGTGGGACGAATTTCTCGCTGCCAGTGAGAAAATCAAGCAGTCCGGCATTACGCCTGTCAATATTCAATTGGCCAACGGAAGCGAATTTGGCACGACCCATATGATGCACCAATTGTTTGCCAATGCGGAGCTGAACAGAGGAGATGCGGGCAACCAGTTCTGGGAGGATATGAACAGACACCTAATCAAGCTCACGGACGTTCCGGAGTACGAGCAGGCGCTGAATCAGATGATCGAACTTAAGGATAAAGGCTACATCAACGAGGATTTTATCTCCAATACTTTCGAGATGACGCAAGAGAAGTTCGGGACAGGCGCAGTTGCCATGCATCCTGCCGGCGACTTCATTTTGGAGCCGCTGACGGCGAATTATCCGGACTTGGATATCGGCTTTTTCTCGATGCCTTTCGAAGACACTCCTGGCACGATCTCGCTGTATGCGGGCGTAGGCATCTCGGTGAACGAGAAGGGCAAAAACAAGGAAGCGGCGCTCGATTTGATTGATTTCTTCGCCTCCAAGGAACAGCAGGAAATTTACATGAAGAAGGCTCCAGGGACGTCCGTATTTGCCGACGTGAACGCAGAAGCCAATGTAATCAGCGGAGAACTGCAGAAATACATGGACGGAGGCAAAGCTTTCATGGGAATGTTCGGCAAGTACGAAGCCTGGAACGACATGGATGCCCGAAAAATCATGCAGGAAATGATGTTGGGGGCCAAAACGCCCAAACAAGTGCTTGAGGAGCTGAATGCGAAGGCAGAAATCATCGCCAAAGGCAAGAAGCTTCAAGGGTGGTAACCTTGAGGGCTCGCATAGTCCGGGAAAGTCCGATTGCCAAGGACTTTTCCGGCCAGCGAACGCGACTGAATCGGAGGTCGTCGATCCATTATCCGGTTCTATTCGTTGTACCTGCCGTCATCATCTATGTCGTTTTTTTCATCTTTCCGACCCTCTCCGGATTTTATTATTCATTGACGGACTGGAGCGCGGCGAGCTCAGTCATCAACTTCGTCGGGTTCGATCAATTCATTGAAGTGTCGAAAAATCCGGATTTCGGCCTAGCGATGAAGAATACGTTCCTCTACGCGCTTGTCACTACGATTGGAAAGATCGTGTTTCCGCTTATGCTCGCTGTCTTGCTCACGAAGGGAATCCGTACACGCAACGCGCTTCGGGCCGTCTATTTCTCGCCGGCCATTCTGAACATCGTTGCGGTAGGACTCATCTTTCAAGGCTTGATGAATCCGCACACCGGATTCGTGAATCAGACGCTTCGCTATCTCAATCTGGATTTCCTTGCGCTTGGATGGATCGGAGATCCCAACCTTTCCATCTATTCCGCCGGCCTCATGGAAATCTGGCGTGCGTCCGGCATTACGATGGCGATCTTCATCGCCGGCATCCAGAACATCTCGTCGGAATATTATGAAGCGGCGGATATCGACGGTGCGTCCCGGTGGATGAAGTTTACCCGAATAACGCTCCCTCTGCTCATGCCGGCGATCACGATTAACGTGATGCTCTCCGTGATTTACGGAGCTAGGATGTTCGAAGGCGTCTATTTCCTGACTCAAGGCGGTCCTGGCAATTCTTCCGAAGTGATGATGACGATGGTTTATAAGTATATGGGACAAGGTCTTTACGCATACAGTACAGCGCTGAACCTGATATTGGTGGTGCTCATTCTCGTTGTCTCGATGCCGCTTCTGTCTTATCTGAAGAAGAAAGAGGTGGAGGGATGACCGCGAAAAGAAAAAGATGGCGGCTGGTTGTTGGGGAAATCGGATTATGGATCCTAAGCTTGTTTATTATCGTTCCCTACTTGCTGGTTGTACTGACATCCGTCAAAAGCAGCAAGGAGGCGGGACTGTTCCGACTCTCCTGGCCGTCCGAATTTCTTGCGATTGAGAATTTCCGTATATTGTTCGAGCGGGGTTACTTCCTTCAAGGATTTACGAACAGCCTAGTCGTCACTTTCGGATCTGCTGTAATCATCCTGCTCTGCTCCGCGTTGCTCAGCTTCTATATCGCAAGAGTGAATACTTGGGCGTCCCGGCTGCTCTATCGCTTGTTCATGTTCGGGATGGTGGCGCCGATCAGTCTGGTTACGACGTTTAATTTGCTGAAATCGTTTCATCTCCTGAATACCCGCTTGGGGATCATCATGGTTTTCGCCGGTATTCTGATTCCGTTCGCGATGTTCATTTATGTCGGATTCATCAGGACGATTCCCCGCGAGATGGACGAGGCCGCCACGATAGACGGCTGCGGTCCTTATCGTATGTTCGCCCTGATCATTTTTCCGTTGATGAAGCCGATCACGTTTACGGCGGCCATTCTGGTCTTCATGAATGTGTGGAACGACTCGCAGATTCCTCTGTTTTTTCTGAACGACAACCAGTATTGGACGCTGCCGCTGAACATCTATCGTTTTTTCGGCTATTTCCGTACAGATTGGAACTATATTTTCGGCAATATTCTACTCACGACGCTGCCGGTATTCCTTCTATATCTTGTTGGTCAACGCTATATGATTGAAGGCATGACGAGTGGGGCAGTGAAAGGCTAATCAGAACAATAAGGGGGAAACTCAGCTATGCGCGTGCTCGCTATCGGCGCTCATCCTGACGATGTGGAGATTTTGTGCGGGGGTACGCTCGCCAAATGCGCTCTCCGAGGCGATAAAGTCACGATCATGATCGCGACAAACGGGAATGTAGGTTCGGCAAAGCTGACTAAGAATGAAATCGCTTCCGTTCGGCGCAAGGAGGCCGAGGCTTCGGCGGGCATCATCGGGGCGGATTTGATCTGGATGGATTACGACGATGAGTTTCTGTTTCATGACCGGGAGACGAGAATGGCGTTCATTAATGCGATCCGTCGGGCCAATCCGGATGTGATGTTCGTTCATGGATCTAGCGATTATCATCCCGATCACCGAATTTGCGGCGAGATTGCCGCCGATTGCCGAATTCCGGTCACCGTGCCGCTGATCTTAACCGAGTATCCGGCTATGGCCCGAATACCGCATGTGTTCATCATGGACAATCTGGGCGGGATCGGATTTGAACCGGAGTTTTACGTGGATATTTCCGACGTGTATGACACGAAATGCCGGATGCTGCGCTCGCACGAAAGCCAGGACGCATGGCTGCAATATCAATACAGTATGGACTACGTTACGTTCGTAGCGAAATCCAGCGCTATACGGGGAATGGCTATCGGAACCGAACATGCTGAAGCGTTCCGCAGCCTGCCCATGTATCCGGTGGTCGGAGGTCCTTCACTGCTGCCCTAACAACCGGAAGGAGGATGAATACATGACGGAAATAAAAGTAGGATTCGGAGAGCTGATGAGCTCAGTGAAATGCGTTGCGTTCGACAAGGACGGAACCTTATTCGACGGGTCCGGTTTTTGGCGGCATGTCGACATGCATAGAAGAGCGGTGTTCGCATCCATGGTCGGAGACGAGCATGTTCCTTCCTGGAGCCGACTTATGGGGATTAATCATGAACACATGGATCATCAGGGGATTTTGGCCGTAGCCTCTTTGCAGGAAGAGATCATTGCGGTGGCCGGCTTGATGTACCAATTGAAGGGCTGGTCCTGGACTCAATGCCTGGAGAAAGCCGCCGGTCTGTTTCGGGATGCAGATTCCCGACTTGTTATTGACAAAGCCTTCAAGTCGATGGAAGGTGCGCCGGAAGTCTTTCATCTGTTGAGGCGGGCCGGAATTCGGGCCGGCATCCTGACATCAGACACGCTGACTCGGACGGAAGACTGTATGCGCTTGCATGGCATACGGGATCAATTGGACTTCGTTATTACGCCCGAGCAAGTCAAGTACGGCAAGCCCTCGCCGGACATGGTTCATACGGCGTGCGAAATGCTCGGCTTGCAGCCATCCGAGTTGGCCGTTGTCGGCGATTCCGTCGTGGATATGAGGATGGCCAGGTCGGCCGGCAGCTTGGCCATAGGTATCGTGACGTACGAGGGATCGGCTGAAGTGCTGGCGGGAGAGGCGGACGCGCTTATCCACTCGCTGACAGAGATTAGGGTTGAGGTCGATTAGCGGAACAGCCATAAAGGACTGTTCATGACGGGGGCATCCGGAATCCGCAACAGAGATCAAGCAAATACTCGACAACGAGAAAGACGGATTGGACTAGCCCCGCCGATAGCTCGCCGGAGTCGTGCCCGTCAGCTTCTTGAACACGCGGTGAAAATGGGGCAGGCTCTCGAAGCCGCAGCGCTCGGCGATCAGGCTGACGTTGTCGTCGCTGCCGAGAAGCCGTTCCTTGGCGAGCACGATGCGCTTGGCGTTCACGTAATCGGTCACGTTCATGCCGGTAATCTGCTTGAACACCCGGGAGAAGTGCGCGCCGGTGACGGAAGCGTGCTTCGCCAGGGCGGCAAGGCTGAGATCGGCGCCGGGATGCGCCGCGATATAATGAAGGACGTCCTTCATCCACTGCGGACCGATGCCGGATTCGTCCGCGTCGTCGGCCGTCGCGCTGTTCACGTGGCGGTTGATCAGCAGAAGCCATTGCTGGAGCAGCAAGCCGACGGCATGGCGGTAGCCGATCGCTTTATTTTCCAACTCCTCGCGCATGCGCTCAAGCGCTTCTTCCGTAGCTGCTCGAAGCGGCTCGTCGAGCTCCAGCCGGTAGCGCTTGCGCTTGCGGGCCAGGTCGAAGCAGCGCAGGCTGCTGTACGGCTCGCCGATGCCGTCGGCGGAGACGAAGCCCGGGGCGAAGAATACCGCCGTCGACGTCACCGGTTCCTGCGCGTCCTGGAACGAGCGGTGGATCGAATTGCCCGGCACGAGCAGCAGATCGCCGGCTTTGATGTCGTACAGCTTCTGATCGATGAAGAACGTCGCCTTGCCCGAGTACACATAGAAAAACTCATACTGATCGTGCAGATGGTCCGGCAGCTCCCGCTCCGGACTTTTTTTATCTCGATAAACAAACTCGAACGGGAACAGCGGCTCGCTCGAAAACGGTTTGCGGTAGATTTTCATCGGATGCGTCTCCCTCGGATGCAGCATACTAATAAAATATCAAAATAGAGTATATTTTCGCAAGGATTAAGCCTTTTTACAACGATTGCAGCTGATAAAATAAAAGCAATAGGACGACAAGCAGCCCCGGAATAGGGATCTGCTTTGGCACGCAGGGGGAGAGGTTATATGAGAATCGACGCGCATCAGCATTTTTGGAAAATCGAACGGGGCGATTACGGCTGGATTACGCCGGAGCTGCCCTCGTTATATCGCGACTTTCTTCCCGAGCATCTGAAGGCCTCGCTCGACAAGCACCGCTTCGACGGCACGCTAGCTGTGCAGGCGGCGCCGACGCTGGCGGAGACGGATTATTTGCTGAGTCTTGCCGATGCGGACGATTCGATCGTTGGCGTGGTCGGATGGCTCGACTTGCACGATCCGAACCATCGGGACCATTATCGGACAATGGCGTCCCATCCGAAATTCGTCGGCTTCCGGATCATGATCCAGGAAATGCCGGACGCTTCGCGCATCTTGGAACCGGCTTTCGTGGAAGCGCTCCGTTCGTACGCCGACGAGGACGTTCCGGTCGATTTGCTTCTTCGCTCGGATCAGTTGGAACCGCTGACACGCCTATTGGAGCTCGTGCCGAATTTGCGCGGAGTGGTGGACCATCTCGCCAAGCCCGTTATCGCCGAAGGCCGTCTGGAGCCATGGCTTTCTCAGATGAGCGAGATTGCCGGACATCCCGGCATCTACTGCAAGCTGTCGGGCATGGTGACGGAAGCGGATCACGCGGCATGGCGGTACGATCAGTTCCAGCCGTACGTTCGCCATGCGAGCGAGCGGTTCGGTCCCGACCGCGTCCTCTTCGGAAGCGATTGGCCGGTCTGCCTGCTGGCGGCGAGCTACGATCAAGTCGTCGAAGCGATCGAGCGCAATCTGCCCGAAGACTGGGGAGAAGCGGAACGCGCCCGTCTGTACGGGCTTAATGCGAAGGAGTTCTATAAGCTATGAACAAGCTGAATCGACAGCAATTGCAAGCTACGGGAGCGGCGCTGGGCCAAAGCCCGGATAAGCATGCCGCGAACGCAGCGGCCGACCCGTATCCGAATGACGCGCCTGTAACGGTGCTGCAGATCGGGGAAGGCAACTTTTTGCGCGGTTTTTTCGACTGGATGGTGCAAGAAAGCCGTAACCAGGGGCTGTTTCGCGGCGGAGTGGCGGTGACGCAGCCTCGGCCGTCCGGCAAGCCGAAGATCGACGCCCTGAACGGGCAGGATCGGCTGTATACGCTCGTTATTCGGGGCCTTGACAACGGGGAGCCGGTGGAGCGGAGAGAGATCGTCTCCGTATTCGCGGAAGCGTTCGATCCTTATGGGGAATGGGAGAGAATGATCGGGCTTGCGGTCAGCCCGGATCTGCGGTTCGTCGTCTCGAATACGACGGAAGCCGGCCTTGTCTATTGTCCGGAGGCGCTGACGGAAGGCGAGCCGATCGTGTCCTTCCCGGGCAAAATCGCCTATCTGCTCTACCGTAGATATTTGGCGTTCGACGGGGCCGCCGATCGCGGGCTGCTGTTTCTTCCATGCGAGCTGCTGGAGCGCAACGGCGACGTGCTGCAAGAGAGCGTGCTGAAATACGCGGCGGATTGGGGACTTCCGGAAGAGTTCCGGCAATGGGTGACGACGGCTAACCGTTTCCTCAATTCGCTCGTGGATCGAATCGTCGCCGGCTACCCGGATCCAGAGCAGGCCGAGGCGTGGTTCTCCGAATGGGGATATCGCGACGATCTGTTATGCGTAGCGGAGCCGTACCATCTGTGGGCGATCGAGGGAGAACCGGAGCTTGACGAGCTGCTGCCCTTCGCAAGCGCTGGCCTGAATGTCGTCTGGACGGACAGCCTGGAGCCATATCGGGAACGCAAGGTGCGCATCCTGAACGGAGCGCACACTTTGATGACGCCGCTCGGCATTTTAAGCGGAGTCGAGCATGTGCGCGAGCTGATGGAGCACGAGACGCTGGGAGCGTTCGTCAAGTCGACCGTACGGGAAGAGATTATCCCGTCCCTGCCTTATCCGCAGGAAGAGATGGAGGCGTACGCGAACGAGGTGTTCGACCGGTATTTGAACCCGTTCGTCCGCCATCGGCTGTACGATATCGCGATGAACAGCGTCAGCAAGTTCAAGGTGCGTCTGCTTCCATCGCTTGAGCATTACGCGCGGAAGGGCGAGCGGATACCGGAAGGTTTAGCTAAAGGCTTGGCGGCCCTGCTTCGTTACTATCGCGTTAGGCGAGAAGAGAACGAATATAGAGGGACGACGTTCGAGGGGCGTTCGTATGCGGTGCGCGATGATGCGGAGGCTCTGGATAAGCTGGCGTCCCTGTGGGAGCATGCCGAGCGGACCGGAGAATCGCCGGAGGAGACGGCGCGGAGGTTGTTGGCCAGCGAGAAGCTGTGGGGCCAAGATCTGTCGCCATGGCCGGGACTGGCGGCGCAGGTGGCGCAAGCCTGGGCGGAATGGACGGAGGAGGGACGGACATGAGGGACTGGCTTCGCGTCTCGGAGCGGGACCAGGTGGTTATCGCTTTGAGAGCTTTTACGGCGGGAGAGACGATCGTTCTGGAAGACGGAACGCAGCTGTCGTTAACCGAAGACGTGCCCGCGGGGCACAAAATATTGACGAGACCGGTCGCGGAAGGGGACGACGTGCTCAAGTTCGGCTATTCCATCGGGAAGGCGAAAGCCGACTTGCAGCCGGGAGTCTGGATTCATACGCATAATTTGCGGACGGGGCTGAAGGGGCTGCTCGACTACCGGTACGAACCCGTCTCGCAGGCGGCAATAGCCAAGAAGCCGCGGAGGCAGACGTTCCAAGGCTATGTCCGGACGAACGGCGAAATCGGCATCCGCAACGAGATTTGGGTCATCAACACGGTCGGCTGCATCAACAAGACGTGCGAGATCATCGCCAACCGGGCGAACGCGACGTATCGCGGCCGCATAGACGGCGTATACCATTTCTCGCATCCGTTCGGCTGCTCGCAGCTTGGCGACGATCTGCGGTTTACGCAGAAGCTGCTGGCGTCCCTCGCCAATCATCCGAACGCCGCCGGTGTGCTCGTCATTGGGCTCGGCTGCGAGAACAATCAGATCGAGCAGTTCAAGGAAGCGATCGGAGAGACGGACTCGCGCAGAATCAAGTTCATGAAGTCCCAGGAAGCCGAGGACGAATTGGAGGAGGGGCTGGCGCTCGTCGAACAGTTGGTCGAGTACGCGGAGACGTTCGAACGGGAGACGGTGCCGGTATCGAAGCTGAAGATCGGCCTGAAGTGCGGCGGCTCGGACGGCTTCTCGGGCCTCACGGCCAACCCGCTCGTCGGCTCGCTGTCGGACCGGCTGATCGGACTCGGAGGCACGGCGATTCTGACCGAGGTGCCGGAAATGTTCGGCGCGGAGACGATTCTGATGAACCGCGCCGCCGACGAAGCGGTGTTCGGGCGGATCGTGTCGCTCATTAACGATTTCAAGCAGTATTTTATCCGGCACAACCAGGAAATCTACGAGAACCCTTCTCCGGGCAACAAGGCCGGCGGCATTACGACGCTGGAGGAGAAGTCGCTCGGCTGCACGCAGAAGGGCGGACATTCCACCGTGACCGACGTCGTGCCTTATGGAGAACGAGTGCGCGGCACGGGACTGAACCTGCTGGAAGCCCCTGGCAACGACCTGGTATCCGTTACCGCGCTGACCGCGGGGGGCGCGCACATCGTGTTCTTCACGACAGGCAGGGGGACGCCGTTCGGCGGACCGGCGCCTACGGTGAAGCTGTCGACGAACAGCGAGCTGGCCCGGCGCAAGAAAAACTGGATCGACTTCGACGCGGGCCGCCTGCTGCAGGACAAGAGCATGGACGAGTTGACCGACGAGCTGTGGGACCGGATGCTGGACATCGCTTCCGGCGAAGCGCGCACGCACAACGAAGAGAACGGCTTTCGCGAGATCGCGATTTTCAAAGACGGGGTGATCCTTTAATGAAGAGACGCAAGCTGGGCAGAACGGGACTGGACGTGTCGGTGCTGAGCTTCGGGGCTTCCTCGCTCGGCTCCGTGTTCCGCGAGACGGACGACGCCGAAGCGATTCGCGCGGTGCACTCCGCGCTCGACAGCGGCATCAATTATATCGACGTATCGCCGTATTACGGGCTGACGAAAGCCGAGACGGTGCTCGGCCAAGCGCTCAAGGACGTCCCGCGCGACCGTTATCTTCTGTCGACCAAAGCCGGGCGTTACGGCGCAGACCAGTTCGATTTCAGCGCGCGCCGCATTCGGGAAAGTCTGGAAGAGAGCTTCGGCAGGCTGCATACCGATTACGCGGACATTTTGTTTCTGCACGATATCGAATTCGTTCCTTCGGACATCATTCTGGAGGAAGCCGTGCCGACGCTGCGGGAGCTGAAGCGGGAAGGGAAAATCCGCAACTACGGCATTTGTGGCCTGCCGCTTCCGCTGTTCGAGAAGCTGCTGCCGCAGATCGACGCCGACGCGATCATTTCTTATTGCCACTATTCGCTTAACGATACTTCTCTGCTCGGCCTGCTGCCGCTGCTGGAGAGCAAGGACGTCGGACTGGTGAACGCCTCTCCGCTGTCGATGGGATTGCTCAGCCTGCGGGGAACGCCGGATTGGCATCCCGCGAGTCAAGAGCTGAAAGCCGTGTGCCGCAAAGCCGCGGAGCATTGCGCAAGCCAAGGGGAGAACATCGCCAAGCTCGCCGTGCAGTTCTCGACGGCCAACGAGCGCGTTCCGACGACGCTCGTCAGCACGGCCAGCCCGGACAATATCCGCGACAACGCGAAATGGGCGGAAGAGCCGATGGACGCGGCGCTGCTGAAGGAAGTTCTGGACATTCTGGAGCCGGTGCGCGACTGGACCTGGACAAGCGGCAGGCCGGAATACAACGAAGGCATTAAAGTTTAAGGGGAGGAGTGAAGACGATGTTGGGAATTGTGTGCGCGGAAGTCGGCCGCTTCGAGCGGATCAAGCTTCCGGAACCCGTACTCGGGGAAGGCGAAGCGATCGTCAGCGTCAAGCGGGTCGGCATATGCGGTACGGATTTGCATGCGTTCATGGGCAACCAGCCCTTTTTCACCTATCCACGGGTGCTCGGGCACGAGCTTTCGGGAATCGTCGAGCAAATCGGAGACAATGAAGCGGGATTGTCCGTCGGAGACCGGGTCGGCGTCATCCCGTATATGCACTGCGGACAATGCGTCGCCTGCCGCCGGGGCAAAACGAATTGCTGCGTCTCCATGAAGGTGCTCGGCGTCCATATCGACGGGGGCATGAGAGAGCGCATCGCCGTTCCGGTATCTCATCTGGTCCGCGCGAACGATCTGACGCTCGACCAAGCCGCCGTGCTGGAGCCGCTCAGCATCGGAGCGCACGCGGTAAGAAGATCCGGATTGCGGGCGGGGGAGACGGCGCTCGTCATCGGAGGGGGGCCGATCGGCCTCGGCGTCATGGCGTTTGCCCGGCATGCCGGAGCGAAGGTGATCGCGATGGACGTGAACGAGGACCGGTTGGCGTTCTGCCGGTCGTGGGCGCGCGTCGACGCGACGGTAAACGCGCTCGGCGACGCGCCGGCCGAACTGGCGGAGCTGACCGGCGGCGATCTGCCGACGGTCGTGTTCGACGCGACGGGCAACGCGAAGTCGATGGCTGCGGCGTTCGGACTGACCGCGCACGGAGGCACGCTTGTTTACGTCGGTCTGGTCAAGACGGACATCGCCTTCCACGATCCGCTCTTCCACAGCCGCGAGCTGACGTTGATGGGCAGCCGCAACGCCACGAGGGAAGATTTCGAACTCGTGTATTCGGCGGTGAAGAGCGGCGGCGTCGATATCGAGCGGTACGTGACGCACCGGGCCGCGTTCGGGGACATGATCGACTCGTTCGGGAACTGGCTTAATCCGGCATCCGGGGTCATCAAGGCGATGGTGGAGCTTTAAAAGGGCAGCAGGCCAGTAGGGATATTAGAGGGGGATCTCCTTACGCTGACAATGCGCCTAGCAAGAGGAGATTCATCCCTGTTTTTTTATCGACGCTCCGTGTCCACCGCCAAGGCACTATCTTGGCCTTGGTCACACAGCATCGGTCCCGTCAAGGCACATTCTTGGCCTCCACGCTCCCGTCCTGCCACCGCCAAGGCACTTTTTTGGCCTCCGCGCTCCCGTCCTGCCACCTCCAAGGCACATTCTTGGCCTCCACGCTCGCGTCCCGCCACCTCCAAGGCACTTTTTTGGCCTCCACGCTCGCGTCCCGCCACAGCCAAGGCACATTCTTGGCCTCCACGCTCGCGTCCCGCCACCTCCAAGGCACTATCTTGGCCTCCGCGCTCCCGCCTAGCCACCGCCAAGGCGCTTTCTTGGCCTCCACGCCTCTGTCCCGCCACCGCCAAGGCACTACCTTAGCCTCCGCGCTCCCACCTCGCCACCGTCAAGGCACATTCTTGGCCTCCACGCTCGCGTCCCGCCACCGCCAAGGCACTATCTTGGCCTCCGCGCTCCCGCCTCGCCACCGCCAAGGCGCTTTCTTGGCCTTGGTCACGCAGCCTCGGCCCAAGCCCCTCGCCACCGCCACAATTTTTTTGCGCGGTCAGGCGGCTTCGGCTTTCTCGGCCGTAGCGGCCGCTGCGGCCGATTCCGTTCGCATGTAGAGCAGCAAGCCGGCAATGATGAACGCGCCTCCGATCAGCTGGGAGGTCGTCAGCATTTCGCCGAACAACATCAGCCCCAGCAAGCTTGCGCCCACGGGTTCGGCCAGCACGGACATGGAGATTGTCGTCGGGCTGACGTACTGGAGCAGCCAGTTAAAGATCATGTGACCGAGCACCGTAGGGACGATAGCGAGCAGGACGAAAATGAGCCACTCCCGCGGCACGTAGTCCACGACATTAATCCCGAGCGCGGCATTATAGATCGTGAAGCAGACGAAAGCGATGGCGAACACGATCAGACTGTACAAGTATGACGACACGCGCCGGAGAATGACTTTTGCCAGCAGCATGTTCACGACGACGGCCAGCATGCCGACGAAGCTCAGCATATCTCCCTTGAACGCTTCTCCCGAGATGCGGAAGTCTCCGGAGCCGACGACGAAGGCGCCGGCGAGGGCGAGGGCGAGCCCGAGCAGCGGGAGCTTGCCGATCCTGTCGCGGAAGACGAAATAAGCGCCGATCATGACGAAGACGGGCTCCAGCGTCAGTATGATCGTGGAGCTGGCGATGGACGTGTATGTGAGAGAGGCCATCCAGAGCAGGAAGTGCAGCGCCAGGAAAAATCCGGCCAGCCCGAGCAAGCCCCAGTCTTTGCGGGAGATGGAGGCCGTCGCCCGCAGCTGCCGCATGCCGAATGGCAGCATCAGCAGAACCGTGAACAGCATGCGGTACATGCCCTGCACGGACACCGGCGCGCCCGAGTACCGGACGAGTATCGGAGCGAAGGAGATGGCGATCATCCCCACGACGAGCGGAATGAGAGTAGGAATAGGCGATGATGACGGTTTGTGATTCATGGTTGACGTGATCCCTTCCTCGTTCATGCAATCTTATCATTGTAAGGCCGAATCGGCGAAAGATCAATCGTCTTCTACCCCTCAACATTTTTATAGACATTTATATTATTTGTTTGTATATTTATAAACGGAAATAAAACTTGCCTATAATAAAGAAGGGGAATTCATCATGTGGAACAATCGTCACGTCCGCGTCATTTTATCGTCGAGAATCTTGCTGAATATGGGCGTGTGGATCCGGAACTTCGCCGTTTTGCTGTACGTAAGCGAAATGACCGACAACGATTCCTATTACGTCTCGTTAATCTCTGTAGCCGAGTTTGCGCCGATCTTTATTTTCTCCGTCATCGGGGGAACGTTCGCGGACCGTTGGAAGCCGCGCCGCACGATGGTAGGGAGCGATCTGCTTACTTCGGCATCCGTATTCGCCGTGCTGTTAGCGTTAGTGTACGGGAGTTGGCACGCGCTGTTTTTCGCCGCGTTCGTCTCATCGGTGCTGTCGCAGTTTTCGCAGCCGTCGGCCATGAAGCTGTTCAAACGGCACGTCCCCGACGACCGGCTGCAAGGCGTCATGGCGCTTCACCAGTCGATTTCGTCGTTGTTTATGGTCATCGGTCCGATGGCCGGCGCTTTCGTCTATTCCAAGTTCGGGATCGAGACTTCTTTGGCCGCGATGGGGGGATTGATTCTCGGCTCAGGCCTTCTCCTGCTGAGACTTCCCAAGGACGACGAAGAACCCGGTCAGACCCGGGCGAAATCGCGATTTTTGCTTGAGCTGAAGGCCGGCTTGCGTTACGTTGCGGCCAACCGGACGCTTCGCGCGCTCGGCGGCACATTCATGGCGGCCGGTCTTGCTGCCGGTCTGATTCAACCGCTGCTGCTGTTCGTCGCCATAGAGAACTTGGGGCAGGATCGCGATTTCGTCCAGTGGCTGCTTGCGACTAACGGAGCCGCGACCCTGGTTGGCGGCGCGTTCGTCATGACCGCTGCCAAGAAAGTCAAGCCGCAGCGGCTGCTCGCTTTCGGATTGCTCGTCAGCGCGGCCGGAACGGTCGGCATAGGCTGGGCTCACAGCCTGGCTGCCGTTCTGCTGCTGCAAATCGCCACGGGGCTGTGTTACCCGCTGATTATGATCGGGATTCAAACGATGATCATGCGCAATACGGAGGGAGCTTACATCGGAAGAGTGGGAGGAGTCATGACACCTCTGTTCATGGGGATGATGGTCGCCGGTATGTCGCTGGCGGGAGGGCTGAAAATGACGCTGTCGCTTCAGATCGTTTATTCGATCTCGGGAGTTCTGTTTCTGACGGGAGCAGCCGCGCTCATTCCGCTGCTCGGCGGCGGGAAGAGGCGTGCGGTCGAAGGGAGCTAGAGCCCGAACAGCCGGTACACGAGGAAGGTGACGGCCGCGGCCATGGAGGCTCCCGCCACCGCCTGCCAAGGCGTATGGGCGCCGACGCGCCATCTCGCCCAGCCGACAAGGACGATGAGCGGAGCGCACCAATAGAAGATCGGAGAGACGAGCAGCGCGAGCGTCAGCACCGTGCCGGTAATGCCGATCAGATGCAGGCTGATCTTCCACCGGGCGAGCTGCGTGACGAGCAGCGCGGCGGCAACGACGCAGACCATGCCGGCGAACGTGGCCAGCAGCTCGATCGGCGCTTCGAGCAGGAGCAGGAAGGCGAATACGCAGACCATGCACGCGATCGTATACAGGAAAGGGATGAGGCGCTGATCGCGGCGGCTGATGTCGTGATCGCTCCAGCGCCCGCGCGCGACGCCCCGGCGAATGAACGCGAACGGAGCGCCGGCCGCTCCGAGGCTTACGACGATGCCGCACAGCACGCCTTCATAGACGTGAGTCGCGAAGCGGATCGAAATGATCATGAATAACGGAACGATAAGCACGAAAGGGTGGAGCAGGAAAGATACGAGGTATGCAAGCCGATAAGCGGCGGATTGTTCGGACGTCATTCGTTAGCCTCTTTTCCACGGAGTTCCATCGATTATAGCATACGGCCCGGCTGTTCAGCATGCCGAACAATCCGCTTCCGGAGCTGCTCCGAAAGCGGATTGTAATTTGAGCGTTATACGGTTTTGAGACACTTAGTCGTCGTCTCGGTCGGACAGGTCGTGCGAAGGGCGTTTATCCGGGAAGCGGTCGCCGCTCTTGTCGGAGCTGCCGTTGCCGTTCGTGGCTCCGCCGTTCCCGTTGTCCCCCTCCGCCGTATCGTTGCCGTCCGTCTCACCGTTACCCGTCTGGGTTTGGCCGTTATCCGTCGTCGCATCCGCCGGAATGACGCGGCGGGCCGTCACGTACGTTTTGTCCCAAGTGCTGCCTTCGAACTCGGAGATCGTAACGCCGATGCCGACTCTGTACGTGTGAAGAATTTTGCCGTCCCCGATATAGAGGCTGACGTGGTTGATGACGCCGTCCCGGTTCGTATCGGAGAAGACCAGGTCGCCCGCCTGCAGCTGGCTCTTCGGAACATATACGCCGGCTTGCGCTTGTTGTCGCGAAGAACGGGGAATACTGATTCCGTTCTGTTTGAAGATGTACTGGGTGAACGAAGAGCAATCGAACGCATCGGTGCGGTTGGACTCGGCCCCGTACACGTAGCGGATGCCCATGAACTTCTCTCCCGTGGCGATGACGTCGTCCGCGATCGAACGCGCCGCTTCGTTAGCGGCTGTCGTCTGAGCGGCGCCTGCCGCGGCATGGGCCGTATGACCATCCGCTAACATTGTTCCTGCGGAGAAAGCGATCGTCAGACCGAGCGTCGCGCCCAGCACAGCTTTGTTGAACATATATTTAGTAATCGAATTATTCATGGCGAAATGCCCCCTTATTCGTTATAGATTGAATGTGGATCGGCGTTAACGCGTCCGATCTCGTCTGCAACCCACTTTACCACAGCGTTTCGGCCCATCATTTTCTAGTAATAGGCGGAAAAAGCGGCTTTCAAGGGATTGGCGGCCTTTCTTATAAAACAATGAGAGTTTTCACATCCGGAAGCGCTTGACAAACGGGGAAGCGGGGAAACCGGACGACCCGTTCGAGCAGGCGGACCGTACAACCGCGTCTCCCGGCTTCAATTCAACCTTTGCATTTAACGGCCGAAAGTGTGATAATGTCTCGATATATAGTGCAAGTTCAAAAAGTTCGGTTTTCAGCACCAAGAAGGTTGGATGAAGACCGTTGATGAGGAGCGGAGCGTAGTGGAAGCTACGTGAGCACCGGAAGAGACGGCTGAATCTAAGATTCGATGTCGAGTCTGCTTCTCGAGAGGCTTCGTGATCAAAAGCGGACTTTTTGAACTACCTTTAAAGTTATGGTGGAGGCTTTATTCATTGAATCGTTATCCATTTGCAGTAGAGCCGGGTAAACCTTACGTGCAGCAAGTCGGGGAGTGGGTCGCCGACGTCTTCTACGAAGCGCTGCCGGAGGCCGGTTTCGAAGTTCGCGACGAACAGATTTACATGGCATTTCAATTGGAGAAAGCGTTCGCGGAGAAGCGGACGATATTCGCGGAGGCGGGCGTCGGAACCGGAAAGACGCTCGCTTATTTGCTGTACGCGGTCAGCTATGCCTGCTATCATCGGAAGCCGGCGGTCATCGCATGCGCGGACGAGTCCCTGATCGAGCAGCTCGTCAAGCCGGAAGGGGATATCGCCAAGCTCACGAAGCATCTGGGCTTGTCGATCGACGCCCGATTGGCCAAGTCGCAGGATCGCTATCTGTGCCTGAACAAGCTCGATCAAGCAAGGACCGAGTACGAGGAGCCGGAGCTGTACCGCGAGCTGTACGAAGCGCTTCCGGCTTTCGTGCACAAGAGCGAGGGGCTGCAGGCGTTCCATGCGTACGGGGATCGCAAAATGTATCCTCACCTGACCGACCGCCAGTGGGACAGGATCAATTGGGACCCGTTCCAGGACTGCTTCGTCTGCGAGAAGCGGCATCGCTGCGGACAGACGCTGTCGCGCGAGCATTACCGCAAGTCGGCAGATCTGATCATTTGCTCTCACGATTTCTACATGGAGCACGTCTGGACGTATGAGGGCAGGAAGAGAGAAGGCCAGCTTCCGCTGCTCCCCGATCATTGCACCGTCGTGTTCGACGAAGGCCACCTGCTGGAATCGGCGGCGCAGAAGGCGCTGACGTACCGGATCAAGCACGAGAACTTCGAGCAGCTCGTCACGCGGCTGCTGAAGAACGAGATCCGCGAGACGCTGGCCATGCGGATTGACGAAGCGATCGACGGAAGCGAGGAGCTGTTCCGGCTGCTGGACCGTCACAGCCGCGCCGTTCCAGGCTCCGACCGCCGCGAAGTCCGGCTCAACGGCGAGCTGTACGGGGCGGTCGCAAGGCTTCGAGCGACATTGGATGCCATAGAAGAAGACCTCGTGTTCGAGAGCGAGCTGTACAATCTCGACGGCTACCAGCTGCGAATCGTCGAGGAGCATCTGGAGATGATGCAGAAAGCGCTCGGGCTGTTCCAGGGCTCCGGCTCGCTCATCTGCTGGGCGACGGACAGCCCGACCGGGCTGACGTTGGTCGTCATGCCGAAGGCGGTCAAGGAAGTGCTGCGCGAAGGCGTCTTCTCCCGCGCGATGCCGATCGTCTTCTCCTCCGCGACGCTGTCCGTTAACGGCAGCTTCGACTACTTGGCCGACGCGCTCGGAATCGATCGCTATTTGTCGTTCAGCGTGGATTCTCCATACGAATACGAAGACAAGATGGAGGCGCTCTGTCCACTTCATGCCGGCGAATCCGGCTTCTCCGCCAAGATGGAGGCGGCGGTTCGCATGCTGCTCCGTACCGGGGGGAGGGCGCTTATGCTGTTCCCGTCCCGGGAGGAGCTGGCGGAATTTCAAGCGGCCGTACCCGGCTGCGAGGCGATCTCGCATCTCGAATTCGCATTCGAAGGGGAGGGCGAGATCAGTCGGCTCATCGCGGAATTCGAGGTGGACGAGACGAAGGTGCTGTGCGCCGTAACGCTGTGGGAAGGGCTGGACGTTCCAGGCCCGTCGCTGTCCAACGTCATCGTCTGGTCTTTGCCTTTTCCCCCGAACGATCCGGTATTCGCCGCCAAGCGGCTTGACGCCGCCTCCCCGTACGACGAAGTGGATTTGCCTTACATGCTGCTGCGTCTCAAGCAGGGGATCGGCAGGCTGATCCGTTCGCGGGACGATTCGGGCGTGGTGGCGATCTTCGCGGAGGAGCTGCGCGCCGACTCCCGGCTCGCGGAGCTCGTGAACGATCTGCTGCCCGACGGGGTCGAGCTTCGGTTCGCTTAATCGGCGCTCGGCGAAAATAAGGATTGTCTTTCGTGCCGGTGGTGCTAATATAAGGAAAGAAGGAACAGAAATCCTAATTAAAGGGGGTTGCGATCGAATGTTGAAAATCGCCGCACTAATCGGAAGTCTGAGACAGGGTTCCTACAACATGCAGTTGGCGCTCACGATGAAGGAACGCTACATTAACAAGATGGATCTGGAAATCGCGGACATTCGATCTCTTCCGTTCTTCGATCAAGACATCGAGCTGAATCCTCCCTATGAGGTCCAGACGCTGCTGCGCAAAATCGCGGCCGCGCACGGCGTGCTCATCGTCACGCCGGAATACAACTGGTCCGTCCCCGGCGTGCTCAAGAACGCGATCGATTGGCTGTCGCGCGTCGACAAAGTGCTGATCGGCAAGCCGGTCATGACGGCGGGCGTATCGCCCGGAATGATGGGAACGATTCGCGCCCAGCTACATCTCAGGGAAATATTGGCAAGTCCGGGCATTCAGGCCAATCTGCTGCCGCCGGCGGGCAACGAGATTATCATCAGCTCGGCCGCCCTGAAGTTCGACGAAACGACGAATCGGCTCGTCGACGAATCGACGCTGCGCCATATTGACCGCGTCGTGGACAAGTTTATCGAGTTTGCCCGTGACGGCTAACGGATAGCCGGACATTCAAGGAGTCTCTTTCGATTTAGCGGATGAGACTCCCTTTTTGCTAACGATTCAGCAAGTATAAAATCCGCTATCGTCTCCGACAAAACGCCTTCATCGTCCAGAGGACGCCGACGGCGTTTTTGCTTGTTCCGCGAGAACGCCGTATAGAGGAAGAAGGAGTCGCAGCCAGCGCCGAAGTTGGCATCTTTATGATCATTTTTACATATGTAAACATTGACATACGATCAAAAAGAGCGTATTTTATTTCGTATGCGAAATATTCCTTTGCGAACCTTGCGACCTTACCCAAGAAAGGAGTAACCAGAAAGGAGAGTTCCCGTTGCATGAAACCGAGGGAATACAGACCCTTTTTCAATCGTTCCGCGAAGTCAACCAAGCGTTTCACCAGTCGATGACGGCGACGACGCAGCGGCTTGGCATTACCTCCATTCAGTATTTCGTCATGAAAATCGTCTCCGAGAACCCGGGGATCGGGCTGAACGAGCTCGCGGAGAAAATTTATTCCGTCACGAGCACGGCCAGCGGCATCGTGGAGAGGATGGTGCGGGCCGGCTGGCTGTCCCGCGAGCGGCCGCCGACGAACAGACGGTCGATCCGGTTGACGCTTACGCCCAAGGGAGAAGAGCTGTGGAGCAAAGTCAGCAAGCTGCGGCATTCGCAGCTGACGGCGGCATTTTCGCAGATTTCCCCGGAAGACGTCTTGCATCTGCAGCGCATACACAAGCAGATTGTGAACATCATACAGAGACAGAGAGAGGAAGAGAAACCATGAGTACTGCAAGTAATTTGAGGAGAGGTCCGATCGTCGCCGCGCTTATTATCGCCGCGTTCGTCGCGATCTTGTCGCAGACTCTGCTGAACGTGGCTTTGCCGGTCATGATGGAGGACCTGGGAATTAACGCCAACACGGTGCAATGGCTGTCCACAGGCTACCTGCTCGTGAACGGCGTGCTCGTGCCCGTAAGCGCCTATTTGATCGACCGGTTTACGACCAGGAAGTTGTTTCTGGCCGCCGTCGGCCTGTTCACGCTGGGCACGATCATATGCGCCGTATCGCCGAACTTCGAGGTCGTGCTGACCGGCCGTCTGATCCAGGCCGCCGGAGCGGGCATTCTGATGCCGCTCATGACGGTCATTTTCCTGACGATCTTCCCGATCCAGGAACGCGGCAAAGCGATGGGGATGATGGGACTGGCGATGATCTTCGCCCCGGCGGTCGGCCCGACGCTGTCCGGCTGGATCGTCGAGCATTACGACTGGCGGGTGCTGTTCTACATCGTCCTGCCGATTTCGATCTTTTCGCTGATCTTCGGGGCGTTCTCGATGAAGAACGTCACCCAAAACTCGATGCCCAAGCTCGATATGCTGGGAATCATTTTCTCGACGCTTGGCTTCGGCGGCCTTCTATACGGCTTCAGCGACGCTGGGCAAGACGGATGGGGCAGCGCGCGCGTGATCGCCAGTCTGATCGTCGGCGCCGTCTCGCTCGCGCTATTCTTCTGGAGAGAGTGGACGATCGACAAGCCGATTCTCGAATTCCGCGTGTTCAAGTACAATATGTTTTCCCTGACTACGGTCATTAATGTGATTATCACGATGTCGATGTTCTCCGGCATGATCCTGCTTCCGATTTATTTGCAGACGATTCGCGGCTTCTCGCCGATGGACGCGGGCCTGCTCCTGCTTCCCGGCGCCATCCTGATGGGCATCATGTCCCCGATTACCGGCATTATTTTCGATAAGATCGGAGCCCGTTGGCTGGCCGTCGTCGGCTTGATCATCACGGTGTTCACGACTTACGAATTCAGCCAGTTGACGGTGGAGACGACCTACACGCATCTGATCGTCATGTATTCGCTGCGGATGTTCGGCATGTCAATGCTGATGATGCCGATTCAGACCGCCGGCTTGAACCAGCTGCCGCAAAGGCTGAACTCGCACGGCTCGGCGATGTCCCAGACGCTGCGGAACGTTGCGGGCGCGCTCGGAACGGCGTTCCTCGTCACGATCATGTCGAATTCCGCCTCCAGCCGCGTCAAGGAGCTGATCGTCCAGAACAACGTCGATCCGACGAACCAGGCGGCCATGCTCGAGGTCACTCAGCAAGGAACGATCTACGGCATCAACTATTCGTTCGTCATTGCGACCTGGATGACCGTCGCGGCGTTGGCGCTGGCCTTCTTCATTCGCAAAGTAAAGCCGCACGAGGAGCCGATCGCTTCCCCGCAGCTTCAGAAGCAAGCGAACTAATCGGGCGGCCCGCGAGGCAGCCGCGCATTCAGGGCCGATTCCCGGGTGGAATTGGCCCTGATCTCTTTTAGCCGGCGTCCAAACATGGTAGTATCAAGGAACCGGACATCGCAGGGAGGCATCCATGTTTAAGAAGTTGCGAGAGCCAATGAAAATTTCCAGAGGGTACTTTTACGCGCTGCATCTGATGCTGCTGACCGCTCTCGCGGGATCGATCTCCTTTTTGTTCAGCCTCAGGCTCGACTTTCCGGGCCTCTTTCTGCCGGATGAGAAAATCATGACGATCGCCCATCGCGGCTCCTCCGGCTATGCGCCCGAAAGCACGCTGGCTTCCTATCGTCTGGGCGTCAAGATGAAGGCCGATTACATCGAGATCGACGTTCAGATGACGGCGGACGGGGAATTGATCGCGATGCACGACAAGACGGTCGATCGCACAACGAACGGCACGGGCCGGGTGAAGAGCATGACGCTGGCGCAGATCAAGACGCTCGACGCGGGCTCGTGGTTCAACGAGAAGCATCCGATCTATGCCAGGGACGACTATGCGAACGAGAAGGTTCCGACGCTTCGCGAAATTTTCGAGACGTTCGGCAAGGACACCCGGTACATGCTGGAGACCAAAGATCCGGAAGATTACCCCGGCATGGAAGAGAGTATGTGGGCGCTCGTAGAGGAGTTCGATTTGCGCAAACACGTAGCGGTCCAATCGTTCAGCGAGATCAGCCTGAAGAAGGTCCGGGAGTGGGACAAGGACGTGCCGTTATTTCAACTGCTCTGGTACACTCGGCCCGCGCGGATCTCCGAACGGACGCTGAGCGAGATCGGGGCTTACGCGAACGGCATCGGAGCGAATTATTTAAGGATCGACGAGAGTTACGTGGATAAAGTCAAAGAGGCGGGGTTGCTCATCTACCCGTATACGGTCAACTATCAAGTCAATATGGAGAACGCGGTAAAATGGGGAGTCGACGGCGTCCATACGGATTTTCCCGACCGGTTTCTCGAAGTGATCGAGGAGTTGGACGACCCGGAGGCATGACAAGGAAAATGATTAACGTCGAATGATCGCGGCATGGAGGGATGGCGGATGGCCAAAGGGAAAAAGCGGCACCCGGGGCACCAGTCTTCAAGAGCCCATGGAGCTCCCCAAGAGCAGGGCGGCGAGAAGCCGGTGACGCTGAAGGACATGCTCGGGGCGGATACGCTGGCCAAGCTGAAGCAGCAGGCGGAGACGCTGAAGCAGGAGGAAGCAAGGCTCAAGGAAGCGAAGCGTCAAGAAGCCGAAGCGGCCAAGGAGGCCGAGCGAAAGAGGCGCGAGCAGGATTTCGAGTATTTGCTGAACGAGTCTTCGCTCGATTGGAAGAAATATAAGTAGCGAGCGCTAGGGGCGGTCCTTGGCTTTCAGGGGCTTCGGCTCGAAGCTCATGCACGGCTTGCCCGAAGAAGACAGTACCGTGAGGCTGGGCATCGCAGGGGATTTGAAGCCGAACGACCGGCAGCCTCTCGGGAAGTTCGGGTCCCATGTAATATAGTAGTGACGGCATTTCGTACAGTCGACGCGACGGGTTTCGGACAACGGACTCCCTCCGTTTCTCTGGTCTACTACGATTATAACTGCGATAGCGGCCATAGGTCGAGAGAGGAAGAGGACGAGCTGATCCCGGACACCCTGTTCGAGATTCGGTACGCATCGGATTACAACTTCGTCGGAGCGATCATCGACGGGTACAAAGCGCCGCTCGCGATTATGACCGAGGAGGCGGCGCAAGCGCTGAAAAGGGCGAACGAAGAGCTGAAGCAGTCCGGATACGTGCTGCTCGTCTACGACGCCTACCGGCCAACGAAGGCGGTGGACCATTTTAAGCGCTGGGCGCAAGAGATGTCGGATACATCGATGAAAGACGCGTTCTATCAAAACCGTCGAGAGGACGACCACTTCAAGCGACGTAGGAGCTAAGTGGGGGGTGAATCGGCTGCTGCTGCGAATTACCTTCCAAGAGCCTATGTATTTCATTCATATTAGGGTAAAATGAAGTGAGATACGGGAACATACGTGCGTGGATTGAAGGAGGTGAGATCATGGCAGAAACCACCTACAAAACGTTTCAGATCTGGATCAAGCCAAGCCATCGCTTATTCTCCTACCTCGAGCAAAGGTGTCAGGAAGCCAAGCATTTATATAATACCACGAACTTTTATATCCGGCAGGTGTTTACCTCGTTCCGGCAGGACAAGCCGCTTCAACCTCTGCAGCTGGAAGTGCTGAACACCCTGCAACAATACATCGGACCCATGAATGAAAGTC